>NZ_JBANSO010000011.1:0-139292 GCF_037070225.1 Vreelandella indica | reverse complement strand
CCACCATGGCGTTCTGATCGTAGTTATAAGCCTTGAAGCGCGGCATGCTGACCACTCCTCGTCCGTTTCCTCGATCCTACCAAAACTTAGTCGTCAGCGGAGTTTTTCTACAGGCTCAACGCCTTGCTAAAGTGCAGCTAACCCACAACTATAACTAAGCAAAGCCACGTAAACTTTGAAACCAACCAAACCAAAAGTGCCAAAGGTTAGCTGCCAATCTCGAGCAAATTTTCAAATGAATTACTTTGAGTAATTCGCATGATTCATGAGTGAAAAGGTATCCATGCACTTCACTTTCTCATTAAGTAAACTCAACTCATGCTGAGCATACTTTGCCGCGCCGATTAAATCTGGATATATTGAGGCATGATGAACATTCATTTGTCGTAAGTTTGTTAAAACTCGAACTCTTTCTACATCAGGCAAGTGGATTTTAAACATAACTGGCTTATCAGTGATTCCTTCCCATCTTTCCTCTATCCAGCTTTCGAAGTTAAGTCCTATCGGTTGCTTGGTAAAGACACCCGATTGAGACAGCAATCTTGGATTATGGTCAGTGATTAAGTTCACAAATTTAAATTCTTCTTGAGCGGTTTTGTTTTGATTAAACACTTCCATTTCTTCAGCTATGTATTTATGTACTGCCCAAACCGTACGCTTACCAGTAGAAGAAGGAGCATCCTCTTCAAATGCAAAGAACAAAGCAATGTAGCTCGCAGTAGTCCAGTCTAAAAGTGGCGTTGCCAATCCATTATGTTGTCCAATAGCCCAAATCTCGTCTTCATTGCTCTCTATTTTTTTTACTACATTAGACCTTCCTCGTAGAGATCTTGTAAAGTCACCTAGCAACGTTTCATATGTACCACTACATCGACTATCAAGCGTTTGGGAGAAACGATCTAATGTCGTGTTCAGACCCCAGCTTGAATCTCGTTGCCCCCTAAAATAAAGACCAAAATTCTGAGACCAATAGCAATCACAAAACTCTACAAACTCCAACCATGAATTAAGATCTATTTCAACTATTCCATTTCGGACATTAGACCTTTCATGTAAATTACTCATTACTACTCCGTTCATTTAACAGGTATTAGACAGCGCGTCCTATAACTGGATGAACACGCCGACATAATTGTCCAAAAATACAGCCCGCCACTTTCCCACAAATCCCTCACTCTTATATGTATTAATTTTTAATAAGTGACATAACCAATACTTACCCCTCTGATGCTTGTGCACACCTCCACACTGGGAGGTTACCTGTCTTGCTATTTCTCTCATCCACCCTACCAAATCCAGCTTAGCACAGGGTTCTTAGGGCGGCTGACTATCTAAGCTTTGGGCTTTCAACGACCATAAAAAAACCCGCCAATCGCCAGCAGCTTTCGCTGTTTGACGATGGCGGGTTAGGTGATGCTTAGAAAGGTATTAGCTAAGCGCTTCCAGCGACTCCTCAATAATGCTCAAACCTTCCTCCAAAACCGCAGACGACACCGTCAGCGGCACCAGAATGCGGATGCTGTTGCCGTAGAAGCCGCAGGAAAGAAGGATCAGGCCTTGCTCGCGGGCCTTGGCGCAGAGCGCGCCGGTCATTTGCGCGTCCGGCTTGCCGTCGCTATCAAGCAGTTCAAACGCTGCCATGGCGCCTAGCTGGCGGCCGTGAGCTACCGCAGGGAAGCGTTCTTCCCAGACGGCGAAGCGTTCGGCCAGCATGTTGCCCATCTGCTCGCTGCGGGCCAGGATATTCTCTTCTTCGATGGCTTCGATCACCGCCAGCGCTGCCGCACAGGAAAGCGGGTTGCCGCTATAGGTGCCGCCTAGAGAGTTGGGGCCGGAGGCGTCCATTACCTTGGCGCTACCTACCACGGCAGATAGCGGCATGCCGTTGGCCAGGCTCTTGGCGGTGGTGAGAATGTCCGCTTCGATGCCGCTGTGTTCCAGGGCAAACAGCTTGCCGGTACGGGCAAAGCCAGACTGCACTTCGTCGGCGATCAGCAGAATGCCATGCTCGTCGCACAGGGCGCGCAGCGCTTTCAGGTAGTCCGGCGAGGCGATGTAGAAACCGCCCTCACCTTGTACCGGTTCAATCACGATAGCCGCCGTGCGTTGGGGGCGATATCGGTTTTGAACAGAGTGCGAATGGAGTTCAGCGAGGCTTCTTCGCTGATGCTGGAGTTTACTTCGAACCTTTTTAAGAACCGGGCCAAGGTGAAGGAACAAATCGCTGCGCTACACCCTGGCTTTGGGACAATGTTATAGAGCCGACACTGGTACTGATGGGGCAAGCTCACGCCTGACGCTTGCTAGCGGCGGGATTACTAACAATAGAGTCAATACTACTGTCACGCCAATACCCCACGCTGCCAGACTAAATCCTCCAAGGGAGATCAGACCACCAGAGATAGCTGGCCCTACGGCTAGGCCCAGGCTAAGGAAACTGCCTGCCGCAGCGGCCACACGGCCCTCACGGTCGAGTTCTGCCGCCAGACCTGTTAGATAACTAAGGGCATAGAAGTAGGTGAGACAGATAGTCATCACACCAGCGGTATAAAGAGTCATAGAGTATTCGCCAAGCACATAGCTAAGGCTCGTAGCGCCTGTCAGGAGAATTGCCAAGATAACTGGCATACTCATACCAAATCGCTTACCGACCATCGCCGCAATGATTGGTCCGAGCAGACCAACAAACGCTTGAAGCGATAGCAATACGCCCAGTTCTTCACCGCTGTATCCGACCGTTGTGCCTATGCGCTCGACGAACGCCCAGCCCATGGTGTCGCGAGCCTGGAAGACAAACATGGCCAGCATCATGCAGATCGCTGGTAGGCTTAGCAGAACGTTGCCAGAACCTTTGCTATTGCTTTGTGTCAATGAATCGTACTCGGTAACTGGCGCTCTCTGGACCATCATTGGGATGGTTAGCAGCATAACCGTCATAGTCGCGGCCATGGCGTAATACAGTCCTGGTAAGCCAAACTGCGCCATGACCTTGGCATAACCCAGCATCACTACGATCATTAGCAACACTGACAGCACGTTCATATGAGCTGCAACGCGGTTCGGATTCTTGGCGATCGAGACGGCGGCGTTGCCGCACGCCAGTGCAAGGCCGGCACCCATCCCAGCAAAGCAGCGCACTACAGTCAGAATATAGATATTCTCGATGTTAGCACTTACTAGGTTCGCGAAAATGGCCAGTATGATTCCTACTAGAGCCAAGGTCCGCCGAGGTGCTCGGCCCATGAAGGGGGCGATTATCAGTGAGGCCAGCATGGTAAAACCAAATTCTGCCGACATCAGCAAGCCTGCCTGTGCTTCATTAAGCTGTAGGTCTTGCATGATAGCGCTTATTAAAAAGGGCAAGGCCCAGAGACCAAGTAAACCGACGCCGTAGGCAGAACCTGCGGCGGAGAAAACTAGGCTCCAGCTCTCGGGTAAAAAGTTGCGCATTGTTTTCATAAGTGTTCCCTGTGATGAAGCACGTCAGTGGGTAAAAACGCGCCAAAATTGGCACGAATTTGATACTTCTTTGTTATTGCTGGCTCTCGTCGACCGGCGTGCCATCGTCGTATTGGGACAACCAGGAGACCATGGCTTCGCGATAGCGGGTAAAGCCTTTGTAATCAACCAATTCCTGATCCAAATCACGGATTACCCGATGCATGCGCTTGGCCCATTGCGGAGCGTATTCGGCCAGTTCCTCAAGGCTGACTAGGTACGTACGCACTGGGAACAACACCGCATTGCTGCGCGGCAAGCGATGCAATGGCTGCAGCTCGATACGCAGGTTTACTAGCTTGCCAGCATTTTCCGCAGTCACCTGGGTCCGCTCAGGAGCCCAATCCGGTAGAGTTTCAGCTGACGTTTCTAGGCGAGGATTGACGGTGACTGACCAGTTGGTGCGGCGCACCGGGTGGCCCGAGCGCAGGCGAAGCAGGAACTTCAATGCCCTTTGTAGAATGCCCATTTCATGCAGCTTAGGGACTGGCCCGTGAAACTCCATAAAGCTCATACCCAAATTAAAACGCAGCGAATAATCCGCTCGCTGGGTGGCCATACCAGCTCCCATGACCAAAGTGTCGTCACGCTCTTCAAGGAGTATGAACTCACCTTGAGCCTGTCGAGTGATGTACTCCATAGGCTCCATTGGGAGAGTGCTGGCATCTCCGAAGGTGAAAGTATCATCGATTTGCAGAGGGCGATTGATCCAGTGCCACTGAGTACCGTTCTTCTCCAGTGTGAAATGCTCTGGAAAATCTCGCGAATAAGATTCCATTAATAGCTCTAGCAAATCCCACTGAGCCTCCATCATGTGGGGCAGAGCTGAATAGTGGACGCCCGGCTGGGCATCAAGTGTCTGTGCACGGTGATGGCATTCCGAAATATAGTGTTCGTCAATATCGAATTGTGCACGGAGTGCACCGTTACCAGTAGAAACATGAGGTTCGACATTCATCGAGTACATGTACTGATCTTCCGGATACGGAAAGGGTAGACGCAGAACCGCCTCGCGGCTGTTCTCGAAAGTATGATTAGAGGCTTGATCGGCATAGGTCTCGATCGGCTTGAATACAGTCATCTTGTTTTTCTCCTGTTAGAGGTCTACGACCAGACGGCTACAATTAGCCCGCGATACGCAAGGCATAAACTTACGCTTGCTGAGTTTGTCTTCCTCACTGAGCCAGTCGTCGCGGTGATCCAGTTCGCCTTCGATTTCCAGCACATTGGCTTCGCAATAACCACAGGCACCACCACGACACAGGTAAGGCAATTTGTAGCCGGCCTGTTCTGCAGCCTCGAGCAGTGATTGTTCGGAAGGCACTTCGATGGTCACCCCCTGCCGCGCGAGGGTGACGCTGAAGGGTTGTCCAGTAGACCCTTGCTCGACGAAGCGTTCGAAGTGAATGTGGCTGTTAGTCCAGCCCAAGTCATGAGCCCTTTCAATGGTTTGCTCTATCATGCCGTCTGGGCCGCATACATAGACGTGACTACCAAGCGGGCGCTCGGCAAGGAGGTCATGTATATCCATGGGCCCATCCTGCCCCTGAATGTAAAGATGTACACGCTTGCCATATCGAGCCTGCAGCTCCAGGCCAAGAGCTGAGTGCTCCGGGCCTCTTACAGCCAAATGCAGTTCAAAGGAAGCCTGCTTAAGTTGCAGCTCTTCCAACTGCGAATACACCGGAGTAATCCCAACGCCACCCGCAATAAATAGGTGATGCCGAGCATGCTTGGCCAGAGGGAATAGGTTTGCCGGGTGCATGATTTCCAACAAGTCGCCTTCACAAACTTTGTCGTGCAGCCACTGAGAGCCGCCTCGGCTTTCAGGAGCCCGACGCACGGCGATTTGATAGGCACTGGAATCATAGGGTGAACTCATTAATGAGTAAGCGTTGCGATAAGTCTTGTCACTATCCTTGAGAACCACGACCACATGGCTACCGCCGGAAAAGGCTGGCAAATGCTTATCGTCAGGGTCGATAAGGGTGAAGCGTTTTATCTCAGGCGTGAGGCACTCAATGCGGGTAACGCGGACACTTATAGTGCCGTTTTGATTATTCATGTATCAAGCTCCTCTGAAGCTGGTAATTCGCCCGGTACTTCACCGTCAGCCTTAACACCTTGGAAAGCAGCCAGCCTTCGTGAATAGTGATCGCGTACCACCAGATCGAAATGGCAGCCGGGGCAAGTGAACACCCGATGAGTCACGTTTTCGGTATAGGTATCGCAGTGGACGCACCAAACTCTTCGCACAAGAGTGCCGCTGTGCTCACGCAAAACTTCATCGGGGGTCAGGTCGACGGCATTGGCCGCTTGCATAGCAGTGCCTATGAAGCTCTCCGAACCGCTTAAGTAGAGTCGGGTGCCCATATGAGCCTCATTCAGTTTCTGCGCCAGGGCTTCCATCAACGCTTGGTTGCTGGCGAAAACTTCAAGGCCGTTAGTTTCTGTCTCTTGCAGTGCTTGCAAATGGCTATGACCCGAGAATGTCTCCGTAGAGTAGAAAAGGGTGCTTTGTTGCCGTTGTGTGGGCGACATTTCTGCGTACAGTCGCAGCATTGCCTCACCACCACTGCCTTGACCTGCGATCAGGTGGCTCGTACCGCTGGACATTGGGCTCAGACGGTCATAGACCGGACGGCTTTTGATACCGGTAATAAGCATCGTGATATACCTCTTAAGCCGTTACCGCATAAGTGTTGCGGCAACAATGAAGTTTGGTTCTCAAACTGCTGCAAGATAAAAAGCATAATCTGTGCCATATTACATATGAATTTATATGTTTTATTTTATGGCCATTTTAATGCGCCTTTAACAAGCCGGAGTCTTTTATTTGATTAAGCAAGTAAACATCAAAGAGTAAGATCTGCACCTAATTGGTGCGATACGCACCGTATCAGTGCTTAAACATCACATGACGTACACAGGTGTAATCTTCCAATCCGTACATCGACATGTCTTTGCCAAAGCCGGACTGCTTCATACCGCCGTGCGGCATTTCACTCACTAACATGAAGTGAGTGTTGACCCAAGTACAGCCATACTGCAGCCTTGAGGCCAAACGGTTGGCACGACCAATATCCTTGGTCCATATTGAAGAGGCTAAACCGTAGTCCGAGTCGTTGGCGTAGGCCAAGGCCTGCGCCTCATCGCTAAAGCGCGTTATGCTGACAACGGGTCCGAACACTTCACGCTGTACAATTTCATCTTCCTGGCGCGCATCAGCTAGCACAGTCGGCTCGAAAAAGAAGCCTGCTCCCTCGACTCGCTTACCGCCTGTCACTACACGGATGTGAGGCAAGGCTTTAGCGCGTTCGACAAAGCCTTCAACGCGCTGTAGGTGATCAAAGGTGATCAGGGGGCCCAATTCAGTCTCGGGATCATCCTGCAGACCATGGCGCAGAGTGGCCACTGCCTCACCAAGCTTGCTGACGAAAGCGTCGTAAACGCCATCTTGAACGTACAGGCGGCAAGCTGCAGTGCAGTCCTGGCCGGCATTGTAGAAACCGAAAGCACGGATACCTTCGACGGCTTCATCTATGTCAGCGTCATCGAAGATCAGTACAGGGGCTTTTCCACCCAACTCCATGTGGGTGCGCTTCACGCTGCTGGCTGTACTGGCAATGATCTTTGACCCGGTAGCGACTGAGCCAGTCAATGAGACCATGCGCACCTTGGGATGATTAACTAACGGCTCTCCTACACTGGGACCGCATCCGGAAAGGATGTTTACTACACCGGCAGGAAAGAGGTCGACCATGAGCCGCGCCAGCTCCAAAGCAGTTAGCGGGGTTTGTTCGGATGGTTTGAGCACTACGCAGTTACCAGCAGCTAGGGCGGGGGCTAGCTTCCAGGCGAGCATCATTAATGGGTAATTCCAAGGCGCGATAGAGGCGACTACTCCAAGCGGATCGCGACGGATCATTGAGGTGTGCCCTGGCAGGTACTCACCGCCAGCAGAGCCCGTCATGCAACGACTGGCACCAGCGAAGTAGCGAAACACATCAGCGACAGCTGGAATCTCGTCGTCAAGTGTTGCCTGGTAAGGTTTACCGCAGTTCTGCGACTCTAAACGCGCCAGGCTCTCCGCCTCAGCTTCTATAAGTTCTGCTAACGTTAGCAGCAATCGGGCGCGCTCCTTAGGTGGCGTCTGCGACCAGCTTTCAAAAGCTTGATCCGCTGCGACTACAGCAGCGTCAACCTGCTCTTTGCTAGCCTCAGGGATTTTCACCAACACCGTACCCTCTGAAGGGTTGTACACAGCGTACGGACTACCCAGCCCTTCTACTAACTGCCCGTTAATCAGCATTTGGGTTTGCATGATGCATTCCTAGGTTATTATTGCCAGAAGGACAGCTGGTGGTTGATAGCACACCAGTGACCGCAAAACTAAAACATTTAAAACTATATCTTAATCTTTTTACATTTTCCAACTGACCTGTCAATGAGAATTTGAGATGGAAAAAGGCAATGAGATGGGTAGATTGATAGCCAATGCTTCCCTAAAAGATAATAAACTAGGTTTTTTGTCTAAAGCCTCAGATAAGCTTTACAAATGCTTCAATAGGAAGAGGAAATGACCGCGCAGGATATTACCCGCAATACCGCGTTTATCAGGTTGCGCCAGGAAGGACGGACTGATGAGGTGACGCGAAGACTTGTTGAAGCCATTGAGCTCGGCTTATTTGCCGAAGGGCAGCAGCTCCCTAGTGAATCGGAGCTGGCCCAGCAGCTGGGTGTCGCTACCGTTACGCTTCGAGAAGCATTGATTACCTTGCGGCAACGCGGCCTGATCAAGACTCGGCGAGGTCGCAACGGCGGCAGTTTCGTTTGTGCGCCGGTCGAAATGCCCGAAGAATTACTATTGCAGCGTCTGCGCGAAATGAGCGGCCCCGATCTGCGTGACCTTGGCGATGAGCAGACCGCCGTTTCTGGCACCGCTGCGCGGCTCGCAGCTAAGCGCAGTTCACACGAACAGCATGAGCGCATCTCTCAGCACATCGAAACGCTTAGCCAGGCAAGTTCACGTTTGGCCCGGCACCGAGCTGATGCGCGCTTCCATATTGAGGTAGCAGCCGCCGCTCAGTCGCTACGTCTCACCAATGCAGAGATGCGACTGCAATCTGAGGTTGGAGAATTGCTCTGGATGGAGTCCGCAGGCGGGGGAAATATAATGGAGATTGAACAGGAGCATCGGGGCATACTCCAAGCACTGACGTCTGGTGATTCAGTGTTGGCCGGGGCTCTGGCTGAGGCCCACGTCACCCGTGGTATAAAACGTCTTCTAAGTTTGCGTCTCGAACTGATGGCTGAGGCTAATGAGGTCTAACCGTTAGATTTGGCACGCTTATTGCAAAATAAATGTTAGACGAGCCTACAAACTCGAAGAACCGAGCCATACTAATTCATATCATAATAAGAAAGCTGAACTGCGTGAGGTAATGACATGTCTCCCCTAAGCGATAGCTATCCTGTGTCGAACTGCGCCCAGCAGCTCGAAAAAACATTACAAACAACTTTCAGCCAGGTTCGTCAATTAGTAGAGGAAACCCAAGCACTTTGGGAACGCGTGGAAGCCGCGGGCCGTCAACCTACCGCTAAGGACTTAGCCTCGCTGCGTCCTGCAATCGACCAACAGCTGCTGGCCCCCGGTACGTTCAGTTGCGGCGGTGGTATTGTTGTGGAACCGTTCTGCTTAGCCGACCGGGAAATGCATTTAGAGTGGTGGTACTTAGCTGATACTGACCAAACTCTACCCTTGCGCCCAAATTTCGACCAGTGCCGGGAAAATTACTACGACTATACTGAGATGCCTTGGTACTGCCGACCAAGGAATACTGGCAAAAGTGTAGTGGAGGGGCCCTACATCGACCTGTATGGCACCAATATGTACGTGCTGACTTTCACCATGCCAATTCTAGTTCAGGGTCGCTTCATCGGCGTTGCTGGGCTGGATCTGTCGCTACATAGTGTTGAACGTCGTCTGGTACGCAGCCTAATGCGCCTGGAACATGAGGCGATGCTGGTATCCTCAGATGGCCGAATCATAGCGTCCAACACTGCTAACTGGATGGTCGGCGACCTCACTTCAAATCTGCTGAACAGCACGCCCTTGAGCGGAAATAGACTGGCCTTGACAGAGACCGAGGCAGGGTGGTCGCTGGTAACTTTGCCTGGTCTACGCAAGAGCGTTTAGCATACTTAGTACCTCTTACAATAGATTGAACAGTGGTTGTCCGGTGGCTCGCTCTTTGACTCTCTGAGACTTTTGTACCGCTCCTCCGCTTGACTATGTCGAAACCGAAGTAGGAGGCAAATTCCATATTAGAGTCAGAGCCACAGCAATCAGCCATGTTTATTAACCTAAAAACCCGTCCATCGCCATCAGCTTTTGCTGTTGACGATGGGCGGGTTAGGTAATGCTTAGAAAGGTATTAGCTAAGCGCTTCCAAGGACTGTTCGATAATGCTCAAGCCCTCTTCCAATACCCCAGAGGAAACCGTCAGCGGTACCAGAATGCGGATGCTGTTGCCGTAGAAACCACAGGAAAGCAGGATCAGGCCTTTTTCGCGGGCTTTGGCGCAGAGTGCTCCGGTCATCTGCGGGTCGGGCTTGCCGTCGCGGTTGAGCAGTTCGAACGCCGCCATGGCGCCGAGCTGGCGGCCGTGGGCGACGGCGGGGAAGCGCTCTTCCCAGACGGCGAAGCGTTCGGCCAGCATTTTGCCCATCTGCTCGCTGCGGGCCAGGATGTTTTCCTCTTCGATCACCTCAATCACCGCCAGCGCCGCTGCACAAGAGACCGGGTTGCCGCTGTAGGTGCCGCCTAGGGAGTTGGGGCCGGAGGCGTCCATTACCTTGGCGGTGCCGACAACGGCAGAGAGCGGCATGCCGTTGGCTAGGCTCTTGGCGGTGGTGAGAATGTCCGCTTCGATGCCGCTGTGTTCGAGCGCAAACAGCTTACCGGTACGGGCAAAGCCGGACTGCACTTCATCGGCGATCAGTAGAATGCCGTGCTCGTCGCACAGGGCGCGCAGGGCTTTCAGGTAATCCGGTGAGGCGATGTAGAAGCCGCCTTCGCCCTGTACCGGTTCAATCACGATGGCCGCCGTGCGGTGAGGGGCTATATCGGTTTTGAACAGCGTGCGGATGGCGTTCAGTGAGGCTTCTTCGCTGATGCCGTGCAGCGGGTTCGGGAACGGGGCGCGGAACACGTCGCCCGGCATCGGGCCGAAGTCGTTCTTGTAGGGCAGTACCTTGCCGGTCATCGCCAGGGTCATCATGGTGCGGCCATGGAAGGCACCGTCAAAGGTGATGATGCCGGTGCGGCCAGTGGCGGCACGGGCGATCTTTACGGCGTTCTCCAGCGCTTCGGCACCGGTGTTGACCAGCATCGCTTTGCGCTCAGGGCCGCGCACTGGCGTCAGTTCGCAGAGCTTTTGGCACAACTGCACGTAGGGCGCGTAAGAAATCACCGCCGCGCTGGTGTGCATGACTTTCTTGAGCTGCGCTTCGACCGCCGCGACGATTTTCGGGTGGCGGTGGCCCAGGTTCAGCACACCAATGCCGCCCGCGAAATCGATCCAGCGGTTGCCGTCGGCGTCCCACAGTTCAGCGTTTTCTGCGCGCTCGGCAAACTGAGTAGTCGGCGTGGCGGCACCGTTGGCCACGTAGCGGATTTTCAGGTCGTTCAGTTCTTGGTTAGTCATCATCGTTCTCTTTAAAGGCCGCCAACGCAGACGTATTTCAGTTCAGTAAACTCATCGAGACCGTGGTGTGAGCCTTCGCGGCCCAGCCCGGACTCTTTCACGCCGCCAAAGGGCGCAAGCTCGGTGGAGATCAGCCCTTCGTTAACGCCGACCATGCCGTACTCCAACTGCTCCATGGTGTGCCAGATACGGCGATAATCCGTGGCGTAGAAGTAGGCCGCCAAGCCAAAGGGCGTATCGTTGGCCATCTGGATGGCTTCTTCGTCTTTCTTGAAGCGGAACACCGGTGCCACGGGGCCGAAGGTCTCTTCATCAGCCACGGCCATCTCGGTGGTGACATCGGCCAGCACCGTGGGCGTGTAGAAGCGCTCACCGGCAGCGTGGAGTTTGCCGCCGCACATAAGACGTGCGCCCTTGCCTTGGGCGTCGTCTACGTGGCGCTGCACTTTATCGATTGCCGCTTGGTTGATCAGCGGACCGATAATGCTGCCATCGGCCAGGCCATCGCCCACTTTCAGGGCGTTCACACGCTCGGTGAGCTTCTCGACGAACGCATCGTAAATACCGTCCTGCACCAGGAAGCGGTTGGTGCACACGCAAGTTTGCCCGGCGTTGCGGAATTTGGAGGCGATGGCGCCATCAACAGCGGCATCTATATCGGCGTCATCAAACACGATAAACGGCGCGTTGCCGCCCAGTTCCATGGCGGTTTTCTTCACCGTGCTGGCGCACTGGGCCAGCAGGTGCTTGCCAACTGGCGTTGAGCCGGTAAACGACACCTTGCGCACTCGGGGGTCGGTGGTTAGCACTTCACCCACGGCCGCGGGTTTGGAAGAGGTGACCACGTTAATGGTGCCTGCGGGCAGGCCCGCTTCCAGCGCTAAATAGGCCGCTGCCAGCGCGGTAAGTGGCGTCGCTTCCGCAGGTTTGATCACTACGGTGCAACCCGCGGCCAGGGCCGGGGCGCACTTGCGGGTGATCATCGCCAGTGGGAAGTTCCAGGGTGTAATCGCCGCGACCACGCCGACCGGCTCACGCAGTACCAGCAGGCGCTTATCCGCGCCGTGGCTGGGCAGGGTTTCCCCCGCCATGCGCTTGGCTTCTTCGGCAAAGAACTCGATGAACGATGCGCCGTAGGTCACTTCGCCTTTGGCTTCTGCCAGCGGCTTGCCCTGCTCTAGGGTCATCAGGCGGGCTAGGTCGTCGGCATGTTCATTAATTAGTTCAAACCAGCGGCGCAGCAGTGCTGAACGCTGTTTGACGGGCGTGGCGCGCCACGCAGCGCCTGCTTCGTAAGCGGCGGCCACGGCGTCGCGGGTGTCGTCGGCGCCCATCTCGGCCACGCGGGCAATGGTTTCGCCGGTGGCGGGGTTATCGACGGCAAAGCTCTGCTGACCTTTGCGCCACTCGCTGCCCACCAAGGCAGGCACTGCATCATGTAACCACTGTTCGATAAAGCTCATGGTCTTCTCCTGATTAATAACACTACGTGCACGCTAGCAGTAATGTGATTGCAGGCGAATGCACCACTTTTGCGTTCAACTAGACCACTTTTCTGTTTTACTGAAACATTGTTGAGCACTGTGATGTTGAGGATAAGAATGGATGGCCAGTCAGCTTTACAACAACTCGTAGAACACTATGCGCAGCAACCTGAACGCTTAAGTAAGCAAGTGCGAATAGAGCAAGCTTTGAGACAAGCGGTTACCCAGGAGTGGCCTAACCAGACTCGCCTACCTTCTCACCGGCAACTAGCGTCAGCGTTAGGCGTTGCTCGGTATACACTGTCACTAGCCGTTGCGACGCTGCTTAAAGAGGGTCTGCTTAAGACTTCTCATGGCAGTGGCACTTGGAGCTGTAAAGTGTCGGCCCCTGCTGTCTCAAAACCCACAAGTGTGCAGCTATCAAAACGTGCACAACGAGTGTTGCGTTGGCCGGGGGCGAGTACTGTTCAAAGCGGCGCCTTCGTCCCCGGGATTCCTGACATAGCCCAGTTCCCGATGCGTAAATGGCGCCAGCTCTACTCGAGCGTAACGGTGCCGCAAAACGCCCTACTGCTCTCTTACTCCACGGGCGGCTATGGCCCGCTAAAGCGCGCCATTCGCGATTTTCTAGCCCGCTGGCGTAACCTGGATTGCGATATTGAGCAGATCATCATTACTGACGGCACCCATAACGGCATCGAGCTGTGTGCCATGGCGCTGGCGGATGTGGGCGACAACGTGGCCATGGAGTCGCCCTGCTACTGGGGCGCACGCAACGTCTTTACCGCGGCTGGTTTGAACATTGAAGCGGTGCCGTGGCTGCCAGAGCAGGGGCACATAATCCCGCCTGTTGCTGCCCCGGTGAAGCTGGCCTACCTAACCGGCTCGCATCACTACCCTCTTAGCGTGCCCACAAGCGCCACCGATAAGCAGCGCTTATGCGATGCCTTATCGCCCGCTTATATTGTCGAGGATGATTATGAGTTCAATCGCGACGACCACCCTAACCTGCTCTTTTCGCCCCAATCAGAGCGCCACTTGCTGGTAGGATCATTTTCCAAGATGATGTTTCCGGGGCTGCGGCTGGGTTATTTAGTGGTGCCACGCCACTTGGCGGCGCCGATGAACCGTCTGCGCAGCGAGCTTTTCCGCGAAGGGCGTATGCTGGATCAAGCCGTGCTGGCCCAGTTCATTTTTGATGGCGACCTGGATGCCTGGTGCCGACGCATTCAGCGCGACTATTTAGGGCGTCAGCAGGTGCTGCATGACCAACTGCGTTCGCTACCGCAAGTACGCAGCGTTTCACCGCCCAGCAGCGCAATCAGCCTTTGCGTTGAGTTTGCGCCCGGCATCAACGATGTGGGAATCGCCCAATCACTGCTGAAAGAGCACTTAATCGTGCGGCCTTTAAGCCCGGTGTGCGCGCCAATCGATCCGAGGGTTGGCTTGGTGATGGGCGTCGGCATGCTGTCTGGGGAAACGCTGGTGCGTGAAGCACAGCGGCTACGTCGCAGTCTGGAAGCGCTGCTGCGTTAGGCGTTACTGATAACGCATAGGTGAAGAAGGAAGCACTTCTCAACACCTTAGCCACAAGCTTTCAACGACTTATCCACAAGGATTTACTCACAAGAGCTTATTCACAAGGACATTTATGCGCTGCCCTGTTGATCGTTTTACCGTTGCCTCTTCAAATGCGTTCGCTCGCCTACGCCTTTGGGCATCACTGGCTTTTGTGCTGCTCCTCTCTGGCTGCGCCACCTTTGCCCCCAACCCACCCAAGGATCAAAGCAATATCTGCGAGATATTCCGCGAGCAGCCCACTTGGTTCGATTACGCCCAGGAGTCCGAGGAGAAATGGGGCACGCCGATTGCGACTCAGATGTCGTTTATTCAGCAAGAATCCTCGTTTCGCAGCCATGTCCGCCCGGATCGCAAATATTACCTGGGCTTTATCCCCGGCCCACGCCCCTCATCAGCCAAAGGTTATGCCCAGGCACAGGACCCGGTATGGGGCGAATACGAAGACCAAGCGGGCAGCCTATTTGCGCGCCGAACGCATATGAAGCACGCCACCGATTTTATCGGCTGGTACAACCGCCGTTCCCAACAGCAGGCGGGAATATCGCTGAGTAATCCTGAGCACCTTTATTACGCCTACCACGAAGGCGCTGGCGGCTACCAGCGTGGCACGTATCGGGGCAAACCGCAGGTCTTGAGGGCAGGTCGTGAGGTGGCGGCGCGCGCTAATCGTTACCAGGCCCAACTCAACAGCTGTGAAGCGGAGTTTCAGTGCCGGAAGTTTTACCAAGTCTGGCCATTTTGCCGTAGTTAAGGAATAAACGATGTCACTATGGATTGGTGTGGCGCTGGTCAGCGTGGTGTTTTTCACCTCGATGCTTTCCGGCGTATTTGGGATGGCGGGCGGCTTGGTGCTGCTGTGGTTTCTGCTGTTGGTATTCCCCGCCGGTACGGCAATGGCCGTGCATGGCGTGATACAGCTCACGGCGAATGGGTCGCGCGCTTGGCTCTCGCGACACTATATCGTCTGGCGCATCGTCGCGTTTATGGCGCTGGGCGTGTTGAGCGCCGCTGGCCTACTGCTGCTATTCAACTACAGTCCTAATGCCGCCAGCGTCTCGATTTTGATTGGTTTGATGCCCATATTGGTGTGGATGCCTAAGCGCTGGTTTCATCTGGATGCCAACCGCGCCAGCCATGCGTTTTGCTGCGGCATTGCATCAGGCGGGTTAACCATTGCAGCCGGGGTTTCCGGGCCACTGATCGATATTTTCTTTGTGCGCTCACGCATGGACCGCCGCCAAGTGGTGGCCACCAAGGCGATGATTCAAGTAGTGGCCCACAGCATTAAAATCATCTTCTACCTAGGCGCCGCCATGGCGCTTAGCGCGGGCGAATGGGGCATCGTATTGCTAGCCGCACCGTTTGCCATGCTCGGTACGCAAGCGGGGAACCGCATTTTGCACCGCCTCACCGATGCCAACTTTCGCACCTGGACCCGCTGGATCGTGACCGGCATTGGGGTTTTCTACTTTCTGCAGGGGATATTTTTGCTAAGCCATTAATTTTAATTATTGTGATTTGAGCATACGGTTTAATAAATTGATGCATGAACCCGCTGTCGGGTGCCGCGTGGGCAGTAGCCACAATCGTCTCGTGGCAATATGGAAAGTGCAAAAGCAGGCGCCCCGGTCTCACCGGAGCGCTTGTCATCGCGAAGATGACTACTCACCGGCAGCCAGCCATTCATCGACCTGATCGCGGTTTTCGTCTAGCCAAGTCTGCGCACCGGTTACCGGGTCGCCCTGGGACTCGATCTCGGCCATCAGCTCGCTCAAGCTATCGTCACTCATATGCCAGGCATCGAGTACCGCGGTGAGCCACGGATCATCCTCGGAGAACCCCTCGCGTGAGAACCAGTAAATAGTGTCGCCGTCGCCATAGATATTCTCAGGGTCTTCCAGATACTTGAGGTCATAGTTGGCAAATGCCCAGTGCGGGCTCCACAGCGTCACCAAAATCGGCTGCTCGTTCTGATAGGCGCTATCGAGCGCGGACATCATCGCTGGTTCGGAACTATTCATCTGACTGATTGGCAGCTCATAGGCCTCGACGGCCTCGTCGGACAAAGCAGCGATCGCCGAGCCGGAATCGATACCCAGAATCGTTGGGCTGCCCTGGTATTCAAACTCATCAGCACGTTCGACTAATTCAGGAATAGAGTCGATATCGACATAGCTCGGCACCACAAGCCCCAATGCAGTCTTGTCATACCACGCATCGTGAACCTCAAGCGTATCCTTGTAGGGTGCCAGATACTCCTTGTCGGTATTGGGCAGCCAGATCTCCAGGGATAGATCAATATCGTTGCTCGCCATCCCAGCGTAGAGTGCGCTCTTGCCGACATCGGAAAGCTCAATGTCATAACCTTTATCGTCGAGAACCAGCTTCCAGAGGTTGGCGACGGCAATGTTCTCTGCCCAGTTGTTGGTGCCGATGACCAACGTTTTCTCCTCAGCGTGTACCTGGGCGGTAGCTGACAAAGTGAAAAGCACCGCCGCCGCGCAGGGATAAAAAGCAATTTTCATAACGTTTTCCTTTAGTTTATTAATATATTTAATAATTTTATGTTATGGATTTTAACTATATCATGGATACCGCGCAGTTAAATGCGTGTCAACATCATGGAAACACCTGCTCAGGTCTCGCCAACGGGCCTACGTTCCAGCCCCTGAAACTCGACAAACTCCTGCATGCGTTCCCACAGTCGATCGCCGTAGATATAGTTGTCATCCCCTGTCGTGCTGGCAGCCTTAATATGGGCACCCACAGCCGGCTCGAAGAAAAACGGGATCGAGTGCCGCGAGCGGGTCCCGCCGACGATGCGGTGCTCCGTGGCCTGAATTCGCCCACCAGACCAGTCCGCCAGTAAACGGCCAAAATTAACCACCAGTGCATTGTCACGTGGAGGCACCTCTTCCCAGTCACCGCTGGGCGTGCGCACCTGCAGTCCGCCGACGCAGTCCTGCCACAACAACGTGATAAAGCCGTTATCAAAATGGGGCACGCCCACCAGCCAGCGGCGCGCACTATCGCTACCGTCAATCGCTGGCATGACGGCCAACTGCCCGGCGGTGCGTTCGGGATAATGAATCAGGCGCAGTGTGGAGTTGCCGTGTTCAAAAGGTTCCAGCAACTCCTCACGCGGTATTTCCAGCCCGTCGGCCAGCGCGGTGGCAATCACACCGCCAAGCGATTCCATTGCCCGGTAATAATTGGCCGCATCGGTCGCCCACCCCGGCAGTACTGATTCCGGCGGTTGGGGAGTAGGCTCTCGCAAGGGGTCACCGCTTAGCGCATCCGCTCGCTCTGGGTGAGCAACGTCCGGACCGAGATCGACACCCTCCTTCCAGGTCGGATCCTCGTCCTGAGGCGGAAAATAGCCTCGATAGACATTAGTGTTGGCCGGTTCGAACTTGTGCCGTGCTAGTGGTTGCTTATGCGTCTCGTCAAGTTCGAAAAAGCGCAACAGCCGAGCGTGGATATCGTCGCGGAGACCGAGTTGTTCAGGCGCAATACCCACGGTCATGAAGCCAGAGTCGCATGCGGCATTGGCGATCGCCTGAACCGTCTCGGCGCGCGCTAGATCATCGACAAGGAGCGGCGTCAGATCGATATGCGGAATTAGGGTCTGAGTCATAGAAATCTCTTTTGTCTGGTGGTGGACTGAGACACTTGGCTTAATCAGCCTGCCAAGAGTCTTTCATCAAGATGGTAGTCCGACAGCAACTCCACCTGCCCATCATCCCGGATATAAAGCTGTTCCTCCATTTTGACCCCCTCGCCGCCAGCCTCGTGGCCGATAAAGCTTTCGACGCAAAGCGTCATGCCCGGCTGCATGATGCCGTCATAGCCCTTATCGTCGATGTCCTCGCGATGAACGATATAGGGATATTCGCCGGTCATGCCGACACCATGGGCCAGTGCAAAGTAACGCCGCGCCTTGTAGGGCTGAGGAATCTGCCACGCCTTCTCGGCGTACTCCTTGAATGTCATGCCTGGAGCGATCAACGCCATGTTGGTGCGCACCTGATCGAAGGCCATGCGATAGAGCTCACGCTGCGTGTGGGTCGCTTCACCATCACCGCACAAAAACGTCCGCGAAAAATCAGCGTAGTAGCCATAACGGCCGACCACATCGGTATCCAGGGCGACCAATTCCCCCGCCTGCATCGCCCGATCGGAACACTCCTGAAACCAAGGGTTGGTGCGTGGGCCAGAGTTCATCAGCCGCGTTTCGACGTAGTCGGCGTCGGTAGCGATGATGTGCTGGTGCAGGTACGACCAGACCTCATTCTCCGTCGCACCGGGGCGGATCGCCGCTTCCAGCTTGCGCACGCCCTGCTCCACTGCCCGCAGCGAACTGCGCACCATCTTGATCTCGTTGGGCACCTTGATCGCTCGTGCCCGCTCCAGCGGCACCTGGGCATCGCAGATCTGCCAACCCCGCTCGACCAGCGCGAAGGCAGCATGGGAGGTCGCGCTCTCAATGGCTACCTTATCGCCCTTTTGCCCGCCGCACTGGCGCACCAATGCGTCGATCTCGTCGGCCCACGTCTGGGTGGTCTGCTGAAGTTGGTCATCACAGAAATAGTAGGAGATCGCCGTCGCCGGACGTGTCTCATCAATGCCGGGCAACCCTTCGGTAAGGTGGGCGCAGCCCGAGAACTCGAACATCACTACCGGGCCTTCCGCGGGAACAAAGGCGTAGCGGGCAGGGTTACGTGCGGAGTAGACCTGCATGTTTCGCGCACCGGTGGCATAGCGCACGTGGGTCGGGTCGAACAACACGGCGGCGACGATATTGCGCTCTTTTAATTCGGCTCTTGTCCTGAACAGACGATCGAGCAAAATCTGTTGGATCTCATCCGCAGTCGGTTCGCACTCGGAAGGCTCGCGTGTTGGCGCCAGAATGCCGGTGCCGTCTAACATTGATGGTACGCTGGAAAGAAAGCTTGTCATGGTCGGTGTAGCCCGTCTTATCGGAATGAGCGGACACGCACCACATATGGCGCGTGCATGCCGTTTATTTATTAATGAAATCTCTATCTAGTCGAGCAGGCCGTCGACGCGGGCCTCGCGACGACGCTCCGCCTCGATATGGGCTTCGGAAACACGCCCATAGAGCTGACGTGTCCGCTCAAGCCGACCAACTACACCCGGCTGCTGGGAATAGGCAAAAATGGCGGTGTGGCGCTCGCGCTGACCGTTAACTCGCGTCACGCGATGCAGTGCATAGCGCCCCTTGAATAACTGCAAATCGCCTGGGTGAAGCTCTAGCGTCCGCGGGGTGGTCTCGTCCTCACCGCGGATCACCATGCCAACCGCAGGGTAGTTTTCGCCGGCAGGCGTTCGGATGTTGGGGCAGTACTGAAACTCACCGCCAGTATCCGGCTGCTGGGTCATCATCGAGACGATGTATTCATTGGTATCGTAGTGCCACGGCTGCTCGGTACCGGGTGGGAGTACGTTCTGAACCAGTCCGGCGAACGGATCCGCGTACTCGTAAACTTCTGTCTCACCAAGGCACTCGGCCACTAGGCGCTTCATCACCAGTGACACATAAAGCTGATGAATCACGGCATCGGCAGGGATCAAATCGCGTGTCACGAAACCGCTGGTGCGCTCCATGAAGATGCGACGCGGATCGGACTCATCAAGCGTCGTATCGTCACTCGTAAACCAAGCATTGACCCGACGACTGGAGTAATAACTCTTGGCCGACATCTGCTCGCCCTCTTGGCGTGCCTGCGCCAGCGCCTCTGGGCGCAGAAAGCCTCGCAGCACGGCGCAACCCTCGCGATTCAGATCCTCGCGCACCCGGGCGATCTCCGCTTGCAGGCGGGCATCTTGAAAGTCATGCAGTGGATAACGTTGGGTGTCGACCAGCGCACTCAAATCGGTGCGCTCGGCGTCGGCCAGCCAGCGTTGGGCAACGTCAGGGGTGAGTGCGGTAGCGATTGTCCTCATGGGAAATGACCTCTCGATCAGCAGGATTTGCGGCATCTGCAGAACGGTTTTCGTTGCCCGTTACATTGGGCTATCCATCTGCATGACCTATACTGGCGGGATCGAATCCATCAGGGAAACGAGTCCTTCCAATGACCACCATCGGCGTTTCCGATAGCTCGAGATTGGCAGCACTGGACAGCGATCTGCTGCTCGCCTTCGTCACTGTCGCCGACAGCGGAAGCTTTACGGCCGCAGCGCGTTATCTACACAAGACCCAGTCAACCATCAGCCTGCGCATCAGCACGCTGGAATCTCGCCTCGACACGCTGCTGATCGAACGCAATGGCCGTCAACTCAAGTTGACCGGCGACGGTGAAACCTTCCTCGTCTATGCTCGGCGCTTGCTACAACTGCAACGCGAAGCGATTGCCGCGCTGGGTCGCGCTCAGCCGGTCACGCTGCGTTTCGGACTGCCGGAGGATTACGCCGACACATGGCTGCCTGCACTGCTTGAGCGCTTTGGCGAGCAGCATCCCGAAGTGCATGTCCATATACACTGCCGGATGTCGACCGAACTGCTGGAACAGCTGGAACAGGGCTCCTTGGACGTGGTGCTGGCGGTAAGGCACGCACCCACCAGCGGCGGCCGACGCGTCGCCACGGAAGAGGTCGTATGGGCAGCGCATCGGCGCTTCGAGCTAGATATCTCCCGGCCACTGCCGCTGGCGCTGTTCCCGGAGCAGTGCATCTACCGGCGCCGGGCGCTGGCGGCACTGACCGGCATCGGTCGCGACTGGCAGCTTGAATCCTCCAGCCAGAGCCCCAGCGGACTGCGTGTCATCGTCAACCAGGGCCGCACGATCACCGTTACTGACCGCCGCTCGCTGCCCGAGGACTGGAAAGTCATCGAAGACGCCGAAGGATTGCCGCCGCTGCCACCAGCAATACTCGAAGTGCATCGCTCCCCCAGTCTGTCCCATCCAGCATTCGATGACTTCATGGCGTTGATTGATGAGGTTTTGGAGGCGGTCTCAGCGACTAGCCCAAGCCACCATCACCATATGGCTGATGTGATCTAACCAAAGCACCTGTGACCGGCCCCCTGGGCCGTGCGTTTTCTCGACGAGGTCGCCTCGCTGGATTCCCTATTCGCTGCGCCTGATCAAGGGCAGTTATAGCGTATCGACATTAGGGCTTTCGCGTTGAGGGCTATAAAAGCGATCTTCCAATAGATGCCTATACTGACCATAGCCATCAACGGAGGTCGCTATGGATTATCATCACTACCGCAAAGCCCTGAGTGAAACACTTGCCCAGAGTGAAGTGCCCTTTCCCGCTGCCGAATACCAAGCGCGCCTGGACAAGGTGCGTCAGGCGATGACCGGGCAAGGGTTAGAGGCGCTACTGCTCACCGACCCCGCGGATATTAACTACCTCACGGGCTACCACACCTTTGAAGTCTCGGTTCATGCCTGTTTGGTCTGCACGCAAGAGAAACTAGTGCTGCAAGTTGCCTCGATTGAAACCGGTGCGGCGGTGGTCACTGCTCGGGTCAATGAGATTATCGGCTACCGCTGGGAAAGCCTGGATGAAATCATCACCCCGCTGGCGGATCTGCTTACCCCCTGCCAGCACATCGGTATTGATGGCTGGAGCAGCGGGCTGCGTTTTGGGGTGATTGATGCATTGATGCAGACCATTGGCCGCGAACGATTCAGCGAAGCAGGCGCGTTAGTCGATGCGATTAGAATTGTTAAAAGCCCTGCTGAACTGGAGATGCTGCAAGAGAGCGCGCGGATAACCGCTCTAGGCCTTGAGACTGCGATTCAGAGCATTCGCCCGGGCATGACCGATAACGATATTGCCGCGGTGGGTGCCAAAGCGCTGTTGGAAAACGGCAGCGAGTTTATGAGCCTGCAGCCCATCGTGACCAGCGGGCACCGTATTGGTGTCATACACGTCAATCATAAGCGGCGCGTGATTCAGCCTAACGAACCAGTGTTTCTGGAGTTTGGCGCCGCGTATCAGCGCTACACGGCCCCCATGATGCGTACCGCGGTAACCGGCACTCCCAACGCGGCCCTCTCCGCCACTCGCGACCTTTGCCGTTCTATATTCGAGGCGCTTTGCGACGCCATGCGGCCCGGCAATAGTTTCGACGCCGCCGCCCAAGCGGCTGATGCTTTACTCGCCCCGCAGCGCGACCAGTATTTTTTCTCCGGCGTGTTTGGCTACGCCGTGGGCGCGCAGTTTCCGCCTAGCTGGGTAGAGGGCACGGGCTTTATCGCCAAAGGCCAGTCGCGCACCTTTGAAGCAAATATGGTGTTTCATTTACCGCTCTGCCTACGCGTGCCCGGCCAATGGGGCGTCGGCATCAGCGATACCGTGGTGGTGACCGAGCAGGGAGCTAAGCCGCTGACTAATAACGACTGGCAGCTGTTTGAGGCGCACGACTAACCTTCAGTTCGCAGCGCCCGATAGCCATAGCATTGACACTTCTATTGAGTAGCGCTATCGTCACCACAGATGCAAATGAGAAACACTCTCTTTATTTTTCGTGTAGATGATGGGATCTGCACCCATCGATAGCCACCAGTGTGAGGGATCAGTGGGATGACTAGCGAGCAGCGACAACTTCGCCAAACAGTCATGTTTTTACGCACCTCGTTTGAAGCGGTTCAGCACTCCATTGCTGGCCGTTTGGAAGACCCGCTGCCCTGCTGGATGGATACCGCCATGATGTCGATGCTTTCCCGCGAGCTGACCCGCTGCTGCCAGCAGTCGAAGCCACTGTTTGCGCCTCCCGTTACCGAACAGCTATATATCGCTTCACAACAGTGTGACCTGCTACTGAAGCAGTGCCCCGGGGTGCTGAGCAGCGCGGTGTGCCATCGCCAGTTGAGCGCCATCATGCTGCCGCTGGCCAGCGCCCTTCAGCAAATTGATAGCCCTGCCAAGCGCCGCTGGCCTTGGACGAAGTGGCACTAACCAACCTTTAGCATTTCTTCGCTACCAGTGGGTATGCGCTCATGATGATTACTAGCAGAAGCTCCAGACCTTGGAAATGATAGGGTCGGTGTTCATTAATGCGTATTTTTAGTGGCAAGCACTTGCTTACCTAGATCGGTTAATCGATATTTTTGGGTGGGGCTACGCGGCGAGTCAGGTTGCGTCATTTCAATCAATGACAGTGCCAAAGCTGGTTGCAAATAATTTTGTAAAAACGTGGGACGATGCGTCAGTGATAACGCCTTGAGAAGAGCTTTAGTGCTCCTTGGCTCTTCAAGCAAAGCTTGCAACAACCGCATTACTTGTTCGGTTACTTGTTCGGTTACTTGTTCGGTTACTTGTTTGGGTACTGCAGGTGCTGTGTCCTCAGCGACCGAAAATCCCGCGTGAACGGGTAAGCGAATTAAAAAGTAACTGCGTTCATCATCGGTTTCGAACACCGGCAATGGGGAACCATTCGACTTCATCACACGAAGAATTTTTGGCACGCCCGTCGAACGACCTTCGGTTAAATCCAACTCTTTTAAAAACTCGCCAATACGCCGATTGCGGTAGCGGCGGCTAACTGCTTTACCTGCCTGCAGGTCTTGCAAACGAATAGAGTGGTCGGGTCCTGGAAAGCTGAGCACCACAAGCTCCCGGCCATCAATACGGATTTCAATGGGCTCACGAATTTCATAAGAACGGTGATACACCGCATTCACCACCGCTTCTTCAATAGCGACCAGCGGAAAATTCCAGAAACGCTCAGCTTCTGGGCGATCAGCGTGTTTTGTTACGCCCTCTTTTAAATAGTTGCGATTAATGTAGTCCAACGCCGTACGGGTTATGCGCCCCAGCGGGCCCTTGAATATTTTCTCTTCAAAATGGTCGCCACCCGCACCGTCTGGAAAATACACCACACCTATCTGAGTCGCCGGGAAAAACTGCTCGGGTTGCTCGTTAAAGAACAACAGCCCCACATTTTTGGGAAAGGCCATCTCGCTTGGCCCACCGACCACATTCATTCGGCGGCCCAGGGTTTCAATATCCAGCTCGCGGGCTTCAGGTGCCAATTCGCTATTAATATCGTGGAGAAAGTCGCGCATCAAATAGGAGGAAAGGTCATTTAATGTCGCGGTTTGTCGATAGCGATCATCAAACGGTACCGTAGCCGCCAAACTTAACAGCTCACGCTCATCCCGCCCCGATGCTTTCACCGTGCTGGTATGTTTACGCAGGTAATAGGCCCAATCACTCTTCTTGCTCAAGCTGGTTTTAGCTTTATAGGGCCGTGTTTCACCGCCCGGCGCCCATAGCACCAGAATGGTTTTGCCCTGAATCTCATAGGTCGCGGTTAATGGGTGGTAGTGCGGCGCAAGCGCTGAGTGCCCTAGATTTAATAACTCTTTTTGAACGGCATCGATTTGCTCCGGCAATAAACCGGCAGGCGGCAATTGCGGTTGACCATTCTCTTCAGCAATACCAACCAGGACATACCCGCCACCCAAATTGTGGAAGTCATTAGCGAACGCACACAAAGTATGCAGGATGGATTCAGGGTTCCAGCCTTCTTTATATTCAATGCGTTCACTTTCCACCGTGCGGTGATGAAGCAAGTCATCGATGTTGATGGGGAGTTTAGGTGTCATGCCGTTTTTTCAGCCGTTTGGTTGACGTCATATCGCACTAGTCAGGCCTTATAACGTTTAAGTTAACCTAATAATGTAGAACGATGCCTGCAAATGCAATTCTCGGAAAGCAGGCTGTGGCTAAAGCGCTAGCGGCTCATTTCTTTTTCATACCCATCCCGCCTGATTTTCCTGTCGGGGTTTTGTTTTGAGCGTAACGGCCCCATCAATAAGGGAATGACATAGTCGTTGGCGTTAACTAGTAAACTGGTCTATTCTGTAGCGTACTATTTATCGAAGCATTCAAAAGGAGCTTACTTGATGGCTTTCGAAACACTATTTACACCTACATCGCTTGGTAGCCTGACGATTCCTAACCGCGTTATCATGGCGCCGCTGACTCGTGCGCGTACGCCTGATAGCGTGCCGGGCAAGATGCAGGAAGCCTACTATGGGCAACGTGCTGGATCTGGGTTGATTATTAGCGAAGCCACCAATATCTCCGCGACCGCCCGTGGCTATGTGTATACGCCAGGCATCTGGACCGATGAACAGGAAGCTGGCTGGAAAGACGTCGTGGATGCTGTACATGCCAAAGGTGGTCGTATGGCACTGCAGCTTTGGCACGTTGGGCGCGTTTCACACGAAATGGTTCAACCCGATGGCCAACAGCCGGTAGCGCCAAGCGCGCTGAAAGGCGAAGGCGCGCAGTGTTTCGTCGAGTTTGAAGACGGTACCGCTGGTCAGCACCCCACCAGCACACCGCGTGCGCTGGAAACCGATGAAATCCCCGGTATTGTCGAGGACTATCGCCAAGCGGCCGAGCGTGCCAAGCGCGCGGGCTTTGATATGGTCGAAGTTCACGCAGCTAACGCTTACCTGCTTAACCAGTTCCTGGCGACCGGCACCAATAAGCGTACCGACCAGTATGGCGGCTCGCTGGAAAACCGCGCTCGCTTCCCGCTGGAAGTAATTGATGCGGTGATTGAGGTTTATGGTGCAGACCGAGTCGGCATCCGTATGACGCCGTTTATTGAGCTATTTGGTTTGACCGACGATGAGCCGGAAGCAATGGCATTTTACATGGCCGAGCAGCTTTCCAAGCGTGGTCTTGCCTACCTACACTTGAATGAACCCAACTGGGCCGGTGGCGACATTACCTTCCCTGACGGTTTCCGCGAGCAGATGCGCGAACGCTTTAGCGGCAGCCTGATCTACTGCGGCAACTACGATGCCGAAAGCGCCGAGACACGCATCAGCGAAAACTCCACTGATGCCGTCGCCTTTGGCCGCCCTTACATCGCTAACCCGGATCTACCGGAGCGCTTCCGTGTTAATGCGCCGCTCACCGAGCCGAACCACGAAACGTTCTACGGTGGCGATGAGAAGGGCTACACCGATTATCCGTTTATGGATAATGGCTACGACCGCAAAGGGTAAGCTAATCTAACTTTAGCCCATGGCTGAATCCTTTCCTCAGAAAAGCATCACTTAGGTGATGCTTTTTTATGTCTGATTATTATCAAACGCTGCTAGGCTATTGATTCTTTCGTTTTAACGAAAAGGTGATACATGGTTGGTTCCTTGTTTTCTCTACTGGTGTCGCTCTTGCTGGTTGGCCTAACCGCCAGTACCGGTGCGCGTTTTCGCCCTGATAGCTGGTACCGAGAGTTACGCAAGCCGACCTGGACACCACCGGATATCGCCTTTCCTATTGCGTGGGGCATACTGTATTTATTGATGGCTATCGCTGCGTGGCGGCTTTACATGGCCGATGACTCGGCGTGGCGCACCGCCAGCTTAGCGGTTTACGTGCTACAACTTTTCGCCAATGCGGCGTGGTCCTGGCTGTTCTTCGGACGCAAACAGATTGCCATCGCACTGATCGATATTGTGGTATTACTAGGATTAATTATTATCGCCATTGCGCTGTTTTCCCAAGTAAGCACGCTAGCTGCGTGGCTAATGGTGCCTTATGGGTTGTGGGTAGCGTTGGCGCTGGCATTGAATGCGACGATTTGGCGGCTCAATCCAAATCCAAAAGAGGCTACGAGGAGGTAGAGGAGATGGAAAATTCATCAATGGTGACCCTGTTGGCGGGCGGATCCTTGCTCTTAGGGCTGATCGCAGCGGCGCTATTCTTCTACTTCATGCTCTCTCAGCGCCGGAAACGTTCAGAAAAAAAGCCCCCTTCTGTGACGGAAACCAAGCAGGCGGCGCCAGCCCCGGAGCCAACGTCAGTACCAGCGGCTAGCGAAAGAGAGCCTCAAAAAACGCATAAACTGCACTCTTTGTTTGTGATATTTGCTAACCCTTCGCCTGAAACCACGCAACAGCTAACCGATTGGCTACGCCAGGTAGAGGCCATCTACGACCCGGTAACCAAAGTTTACCATGTGCCGGGCAAACAACCTTCCAATCCGGTGACGATAGCCAATGCTTTCCTACCTGGCGAAATGCCTGACCTCTACCGTGATTCCAATCACGAAGTAAAAGGCATAAGCCTGTTGGTAAAACCCCCGCTGCATAAGCGGCGCAATCAGCAAATGATTGTGTTTGTGGATCTTGCCAAACAGGCCGCTGAGGTTTTTCAGGGCAAGCTGCTCAATGCTGAGCGTGAACCTGCCACTGACGCCACTTACCAACGCATCATCGGTTAAGCTTGTTTACACGACCCCTTGGCTGCGCAGGTAGTCGTCATAACTGCCGCTGAAATCGACAATACCTTCCGGCTGCATATCAATAATGCGCGTCGCCAGTGAAGAGACAAACTCGCGGTCGTGGCTGACAAACAGCAGCGTACCGGGGTAGTTCTCCAAAGCCAGGTTCAACGCTTCGATAGACTCCATATCCAGGTGGTTGGTCGGCTCATCCATCAGCATGACGTTGGGCTGAGTAAGGATTAACTTACCGAACAGCATGCGCCCCTGCTCGCCACCGGAAATCACCTTCACCGATTTGCCAATATCATCGCTGGAAAACAGCATCCGCCCTAACGCGCCCCGAACAACCTGCTCGCCGCCGGTGGTCCAGCTCGACATCCACTCAAACAGCGTGGCATCGACGGCAAAATCATCGCTATGATCTTGGGCGAAAACCCCGACATCAGCGGCTTCTGTCCACTTCACTTCACCGACGTCCGGGTGTAACTCGCCCGCCAGGGTTTTCAGCAGCGTGGTTTTACCGATGCCATTGGGGCCGATGATGGCAATACGCTCGCCGGCTTCCACGGTCATGGAGAGGCGCTCAAACAGCGGCTTCTCGCCGTTATAGCTTTTAGTGATGCCATCTACGTTGACAGCATTACGGTGAATTTTCTTGGCCTGATCAAAACGAATAAACGGACTGACACGACTGGAAGGCTTGATATCTTCCAGCTTGATTTTGTCGATCTGACGCGCTCGCGAAGTAGCCTGTTTGGCCTTCGAGGCATTGGCAGAGAAGCGGCTAACGAACTGCTGCAGCTCGGCAATCTGGGCCTTTTTCTTGGCGTTATCCGAGTGCTGACGCTCGCGAACAGCGGTGGCGGCGGTCATGTAGTCATCATAGTTACCCGGGAACAGGGTGATTTCACCGTAATCCAGATCCGCCATATGAGTACAAACGCTGTTCAGGAAGTGGCGGTCGTGAGAGATGATGATCATGGTGCTGCTTCGCGCTTTGAGAATATCTTCCAGCCAGCGGATGGTGTTGATATCCAGGTGGTTGGTCGGCTCATCCAGCAACAGTACATCCGGGTCAGCGAATAGCGCCTGGGCGAGCAGCACACGCAGCTTCCAGCCGGGAGAGACTTCGCTCATCGGGCCCGTGTGTTGCTCAATGGGGATGCCCAAGCCCAGTAGCAATTCGCCGGCGCGGGGCTCGGCGGTGTAGCCATCCAGCTCGGCGAAGCGCACTTCTAGATCAGCGACGGCCATGCCGTCCTCTTCGCTCATCTCTGCCAGCGAGTAAATACGCTCGCGCTCGGCAGCCACCGACCAGAGTTCGACATTGCCCATGATCACGGTGTCGATGACGCGCTCGTTTTCAAACGCAAATTGATCCTGACGCAACTTACCCAGCCGTGTACTGCTATCCAGCATCACCTGGCCAGAAGTGGGCTCCAAATCGCCACCGAGAATTTTCATAAAGGTGGATTTGCCGCAGCCGTTCGCGCCAATCAGGCCGTAGCGATTGCCGTTATTGAATTTAACGGAGACATTTTCAAACAGGGGCTTGGCCCCAAACTGCATGGTGATATTGGCGGTTGCGATCACAAAAGGAGCCCGGTTAGCGTGTTATTTACAATACGAAAGGCTCGCGATTCTACGCGCTATTGGGCAGGCATTCATCCATCATCCGCTAGGGCATTCAGTTGATTGCCGGGATATCGAGAAGAAAGCGTTCACCATCAAGCGCTTGGCGCAATCGAGTAGCAAGAATATCGACAATATCTGGATGTTCGCCCACCAGCTTGGTCGTAGTAACGGAAAGCTCTGGATGCTGCTGTTCAGCCGCCGCGCATATTTCAGCGATATCGCCTCCCTCTCCCGCATGGCGACCCGGCGAAAGAAACAGCATCGCCAGGATGACCGGGCCTGCATTGAACTCGGGTGACAACAGCAAGTTTTCCAGCAGCGGCTCGTTAAAACGGTACTCATCACCCTCGCGGCGTTCCATAGAAGCAGCAGCAACACACGCTACGTCATCGGCTAACAGCACACTAAGCTGCCCCGCTAAGCGGTTACGCACGGCGGTGACGTCAGGAATCGGGCTGCCGTGATCGACCAGCGCCACATGGGGCTTAGTACCTAGCCGAAGCTTCTCGCGCACGTTATCTGCCAGTAAATGGGCTAGGCGCAGGTCGTTATCCCCCAATTCATCCACCAAGGGCTGGGCCACACGCACCTTCACGTGGGGAAAGCGCTCTTGCAGCGTGGCCATGCGCTCAGGCAGGTAGCCGGTCAGTGCTTTGCTAGGGCCAAAAAAGAACGGCAGGATCAAGATCTCTGTCGCCCCTTGTTCGGCACTGCGTTCAGCGGCGGGGCCAAGCGTGGTGGCGGGAACACCATCAACCTCTTCCACGGGAATCTTATTGGAGTGCAGTAGTGAGGCCGCCTGTACGGTTTCACCCATAAGCTCACTAAGCGACGCCGCCACGCGACGTAAATTAAGCGTTGCCTGCGCTCGTAGCGAGCCGTTATCGACCAAAAAAATCGCGCGCATGGCAGCCTCCTGTTGTGGCCTTGGCGATCAAGTAGGTGATCATCCATGACATGTTAAGATGGTGGTTTTACACCGTCGTTGCCCACCATGTTACTTGAAAAATGTGACTTAAAAACGTTGCCTGATACCGATGCTTGATACCACTACGCTTAACCAGCAAAGAAATTTCTTCGATGGCCATGCCGAGATTTGGCTATTTGGCTATGGTTCGCTGATCTGGAAGGCGGACTTTGCCTATTTAGAGCGCCGCCCGGCGTTTATCACCGGCTGGGAACGGCGATTTTGGCAAGGCTCCCATGACCATCGCGGTACGCTTGAATCACCGGGACGGGTTGCCACCTTAATTCCCGCTGAGGGAGCGGTGTGCCATGGCATGGCCTACCGGATTACACCGGAAGTACTGGCACCGCTGGATGTTCGGGAGAAAAACGGCTACCTACGGGAGAAAGTGCCGCTGACGTTTACCGATGTCAGCAGCGAAACGCCTGAACAGAGCGAAGGGCTTATTTATCTCGCCAGCGAAGATAACCCGGCCTTTCTAGGCGAGGCGCCGCTGGACGAAATAGCGTTACAAATAGCTAACGCACACGGCCCCAGCGGACCTAACCGTGAGTACCTGGTCAATCTGGCTGCCGCTCTACGTGAACTAGGGGCAGAGGATGCCCATATATTCGCACTGGAGCATCAACTCAGCCGCGTATGACCTCACCAGTAACGGGGATAACGACGGTGCCGAGCAAGGTTATTGACCAAAACAGCGATGATCAGCATCACTACACTGCCTGCGCCAATCGGTAACAGCGGGTACCACCAACCCAGTTGGTGAACGCTAGCTCCGCCGCCTACCGCAATCAGTGCAGCCGCGGCTCCCGGTGGGTGAACCGTGTGGGTTATTTGCATAACAAGTATCGACAGCGATACAGCCAGAGACATCGAGAGCGGTGTCGCCCCCAGCAGCTGGTAGCAAGCGACACCGATACCCGCTGATAACACGCTGCCAAACAGCACATGGCTTGGCTGAGCAAAGGGGCTTTCCGGTGCCGCATAGATAAGAACGGATGTCGCCCCGAAGGAGCCTACGATCAGCAGCTGTTGCGAGAGCCAAGCCGAGCTTAACCAGCAGATAACCGCCATACCGCTAAAGGCGCCAACCCATGACCACACCGCATCCTGCCAACCCACTCGGGTGCGCTTAATGGGCTGCCCTCGCATCTTGCCTAGATAAGTTTTCATTGCACTCGCTTTGCACAAAATGAGTGCAGATGATGGCAAAATGCACCAAATAAGCAAATGACAATCCATCATGCCTTGGATGAAGCTGACTCAAGAAGACAGGTTAGGCGGAAACGGCTTCTCTACATCATTAACCACGAAAGAATGAACAGTCCTAATAAGGTACGAAATATCCCCCCAATCAGCGAACCACGCAGGAATGCTCGCAAGCCGCCCCACAGGATCAGCAACCCCACTACGAGCACGGCAATGCTAAAAAACGAATCGTTGATCCCCAGCGAGCGGGTCAGGCCATCAATAAAATCGCCGAACGCGCCAAAAAAGTTGGTAAAGATACCCAACAGAAACTCCACCACCACGCGGATGGCTTCACCGATAGTTTCGCCTATTCCGTCAAAAAAACCGTTTGCCTGCATTGCATTTGGTTGCATCGATAGTACCCAAAGCTGAGAAGGATAAGCAGCATTGTCGGTTAAATACGCTGACTGAGCAAAGCAGAACAAATCCCGCTTCTTTTTACGCTAAATTTTTAGCGCCTTCCTCACCAAGCAACTACTATAAAAGACATAAAAACGATCGTTTAAATAAATATAATTATCTGACACTAGGTTCTCACCATGACGCACCACTATCCACTTGCCGACAAACTCCAGGCTAATACCCATCAGGTGGAAAACCAGCCACCAACGCTGGAAAACTACAATAGCTACACCGCTGACCGCGCACTTCAAGAGGGCGTTAAACGCGAAGGTGGTACTAACGATAGCGCTCTCAAGACGTTTGGGCAGTGGGCGGGCTCCGCCGAGGCCATTGCCCTGGGCTTTGACGCCAATCGTTACGCACCTCAGCTGGTCACCCATGACCGGCAAGGGCATCGAGTTGATCTGATCGAGTTTCACCCTGCCTACCATCAGCTTATGCAAACGGCGGTAGAGCACGGTTTGCATGCTAGCCCCTGGCGAAACCCTCAGCCCGGTGCGCATGTTAATCGGGCCGCCAACTACTTTTTACAGGCCCAGGTAGAAGCGGGCCATGGTTGCCCCATCACCATGACGTTTGCTGCCCTGCCAGCTTTGCGCCACCAACCCAGCTTGCTTGAGAGCTGGGGAGACAAAATCACCGCGCCCCATTACGACCCGCGCAACGTGCCTTATTTTGAGAAACAGGGCGTCACCATCGGCATGGCAATGACCGAAAAGCAGGGCGGCTCCGATGTGCGTCAGAACACCACTCGCGCCTACCCGATGGGCCAAGGCGGGCCGGGTGAGGCTTACGAGCTGGTGGGGCATAAGTGGTTTGTCTCGGCGCCGATGTGCGACGCCTTCCTGGTACTCGCTCAGGCGCCCGGTGGTTTGAGCTGTTTTCTACTGCCACGCTGGCGGCCCGACGGCAGCAAGAACCCGCTTCATATTCAGCAGTTGAAGCGCAAAATGGGCAACGTGGCGAACGCCTCCAGCGAGACGGAACTGCGCGGTGCCTTTGCCTGGATGGTGGGCGACGAAGGCCGTGGCGTGCGTACGATCATTGAGATGGTCGCCATGACCCGCTACGACTGCATGATTGGCTCAGCTGCAGGAATGCGCCAAGCCACCGCCCAGGCGATTCACCACGCCTCTCATCGGCATGCCTTTGGGGCGCGCCTAAGCGAGCAGCCGCTGATGCAAAATGTGCTCGCCGACCTAGCTATCGAGAGCGAAGCCGCCACCACCCTGATGCTGCGCATGGCCCGAGCCATGGATCATCAGGACGATGAGCATGAGCGCCTGCTTTCGCGAATCGCTACCCCTGTGGGCAAGTACTGGATCTGCAAGCGCACTCCCCACCACGCTTACGAGGCAATGGAGGTGATTGGCGGTAGCGGCGTGATGGAGACTCACATAATGGCGCGCCTGTTTCGCGAGTCGCCCATCAACGCCATCTGGGAAGGCAGCGGGAATGTCCAGTGTTTGGATATCCTGCGCGCAATTGAAAAGCAGCCCGAAGTGCTCGACGCCTACTTCGCCGAGCTTGCCAAAGCGCAAGGTGCCAATGGGCATCTTGACCGCTTTATCCACCAATTACAGCGGCAGATGCAGGATACCCAAGCGCTCCAGTATCGCGCCCGCCAGTTGGCGGACGGCATGGCCCTGGCGTTACAGGGTGCCCTGCTGGTCCAACACGCCCCCGCTTATGTGGCCGATGCGTTCTGCGCTGGTCGGCTTACCGACCGCAGTGGCCTCAATACAGGCACGTTGCCCACCGGGCTGGATTGCGCGGCGATCATTGAACGTGCCCGGCCCGTGGAATAAAACCCTTGGAATGAGCCCCGTGGAATAAGCGTTCACGACCATGGTCGACTTCCATGCTAAAACTGATCGCGTTAGAACTAATGCTGTAAAACAATAAGCAGCAACGTGATAGCGGGAGAGCTTGGAGCATCAAATTATGATGACGCCAGCGCCGAAGGAGCAACAGCCCCGGAAACTCTCAGGCAACCGGACCGCTATCACCATCACTTTCCGAAGAGCGGCTGATGACTGCGTCACTCAGCCCACCGAAGGAGCAAGCGCACCCAACGGATGCGTGAATCTCTCAGGTTCCATGACGGAAGGGGTACGCCAACAGCTACGCCGTTAGGTGGTATTCCCGACGCTCATACACTTTGGAGAGACTCATGCAACGCATTGCCGTTATCGGTGGCGGTATCACCGGCATTACCAGTGCCTACGCCTTGGCCAAACGTGGCTATCAGGTCACCGTCTTTGAAAAACATCGTTACGCCGCCATGGAGACTTCGTTCGCCAACGGTGGTCAGCTTTCGGCTTCGAATGCCGAAGTGTGGAACCACTGGCCAACCGTAATTAAGGGCATGCGCTGGATGCTCCGAAACGATGCCCCGCTGCTGGTCAACCCTCGTCCCAGCTGGCACAAGCTCAGTTGGTTTGGCGAATTTATCGCCTCGATTTCCCGCTACTCTGAGAACACTACCGAGACCGCGCGGCTGGCGATTGCGGCACGCGAGCATCTGTTTCATTGGGCGCAGGAAGAGCAAATCAATTTTGATTTAAAACAGAAAGGCATTCTGCATATTTACCGCGATAAAGCGGGCTATGACCACGCCGCCAAGGTCTCCAGGCTGCTCAGCAAAGGCGGCCTGGAGCGTCGCGCGGTAACCCCTGACGAGATGCGCACTATCGAGCCGACGCTGGCGGGCAGCTACTATGGTGGCTTCTTCACCGAAAGCGATGCCACGGGTGATATTCATAAGTTTACCCACGGCCTGGCTCAAGCCGCCGAGCGCCGTGGTGTAACGCTTAAATATGGCCACAGCGTGCAGGATCTCGGTGCGGACGAACAGCACGCATGGGTCACCGCCACCATTGAAGGCGAGGCCGACGGTGAACCGGTGCGTGAAACATTCGATAGCGTGGTGGTCTGCGCCGGGGTGGGCAGCCGTGCCCTGGCTGCCAAGCTGGGAGACCGGGTCAATATCTACCCAGTCAAAGGCTACTCCATTACCGTGCAGCTTGACGATGCCGCCTCCCAGCAGGCCGCCCCCACCGTAAGCCTACTCGATGATGAAACCAAACTGGTGACCAGCCGCCTGGGCGATGATCGCTTTCGCATCGCGGGAACCGCCGAATTCAACGGCTTCAATCGCGATATCCGCGACAACCGCATCCGCCCGTTGATCCGCTGGGTGGAAGAGTGCTTCCCCGGCGTCAGCACCCGCCGCGTAGTGCCCTGGGCAGGTCTACGCCCGATGCTCCCTAACATGCTGCCCAAAGTCGGCCCTGGCAAATTACCCACCGTGTTCTACAACACCGGCCACGGCCACCTGGGCTGGACGCTCTCTGCGATTACCGCCGATATGCTGGCGGATGCGGTGCAAGCGGCGGAAGAAGCATCGGCACCAGCGAGAGCATCACACTCAGTGTGACGTGCTGGCATAAATCAGGAGGGGCATTCCCTCCTTTTTAATTAAACGGCGGGTGCTTTGGCAATAATGCGCTTGGCTGCTTCACCGCGGGCAAGGTTGGCATGGGCGGGTGCAATGGTACACAGGCTGGCGACCTGGGCTTGAATCGCGCTCACCACTTTCGTGTGTTGGTGACCGACATTGGTATTCACTAATTGACTACTAAAATCCAAATACGACTGTCCTGCATAATCCCATACCCGGCAACCTTGAGCGCCCGCGATAACCATGGGATCTAAACTGCCTTGCTGTGCCCAGGAGTGGAACACATACTGACGGTCCAGGCTGTGTACATAGCGGTTATCCGCATCCTGTTGGGTTGGGTAAGAAGCGGCAAGATTGGCATTCATAACAAGCACCCTGTTTAATCCATAAGTAAATAGCGTGCTTGCCAGCCTAGAGAGTTCGACCCATTAAGCTGTAGGGCCAATCATCACGTACCCAGGGGACAGATGCGATGTCACACCGGCTATTGCCAACTGGCTCTAGAGGCTTGAGTCAGCGTTGCTTACAGTGAACACTGTTGTTTTAAATGTGTTTATAAACATGGAGATATTGTAATGCCTAGCGTACTTATCACAGGAGCTACTTCAGGGTTTGGTAAAGCGGCAGCACAGCGCTTCGCCAAAGCAGGCTGGTCGTTGATCCTCACCGGGCGCCGCCAGGAACGCTTAGATGCACTGGAAAAAGAGCTAAGCCAGCAGGTTCCAGTACTTACACTGGCACTGGATGTTCGCGACAGCGACGCTGTGACTGACACTATTAGCAACCTGCCGGAAAGCTTTCTGCCGCTGACGTGCCTGATTAACAATGCAGGGTTAGCATTAGCGCCGGAGCCAGCGCAAAAAGTCGCGCTGCAGGATTGGCACACCATGATCGATACCAACATCACCGGGTTGGTCAACGTCACCCACGCGGCATTGCCGCTACTGCTCAAAAACAGCGAAGGTGCGAGCATTCTTAATTTAGGCTCAGTCGCAGGCCAGTGGCCGTATCCGGGCGGGCATGTGTATGGGGCGTCAAAAGCGTTTGTTCAGCAGTTTAGTTATAACCTGCGCTGCGACCTGCTAGGAACAGGTGTCCGCGTGACCGATCTTGCCCCCGGCATGGCAGAAACCGAGTTTACGCTGGTAAGAACCAAGGGCAATCAGGCCGCGTCAGACGCACTTTATAAAGGAACAACGCCACTTCAAGCGGAAGATATTGCCGAGCAGCTTTTCTACCTAGCGACACTGCCCGCCCATATCAATATTAATCGGTTGGAAATCATGCCGGTGCGGCAAGCGTGGTCAGCATTTGCCATTGACCGCGACCCGGCTTAAGCCTGCTTCGCTGAAGACAACAAGCCGCCGGTTGATACCCGATCACGCCCTTTATTTTTAGCGAGATAAAGGGCGTTATCGACTCGCTTCATGACGCTTTTAACCGATTCTTGCGAATGAACCTCTACCACCCCAAAGCTTGCCGTGACGCTGCTTTGAAGCGGAAAAGCGGTATGTTTGATCGCGCCTCGGATTTTGTCGGCAAGCCGTACAGCCTGTTCAAGCGAGGTTTCAGGAGCTAAAAGCATAAACTCCTCACCGCCCCAGCGCGCGCAGCAGTCTGCTTTACGCAAATTACGCTTCAGCAGATCGGCAAGCTCCATTAGTACTTGGTCACCGACATCGTGCCCATAGCTATCGTTGATATCTTTAAAGTAATCAAGATCAAGCATGATTAAGGAGAGAGGGCGTGAGTAGCGGTGCTGTCGGTTGAACTCATTTTTAAGCACCATATCGAACTGCGATCGATTAACCAATCCAGTCAGCATATCGGTCGTTGCTAACCGCTCAAGCTGAGCCTCTTTTTCCATCTGCTCAGTAACATCGCGCTGCGTTAATACCAGCGTAAACTGCCCATTATGGCATGTCCCCATCGCCGTAATGCGCCACTCAACATGACGGCGTTTGCCATCATGATGGCGGGATACTTCGCGACCACTGATGCCTTCAAAAACACCGTGGGCACTGTCTTTTAGCGGGTGTAGTGCTTCATGCAGCTGTGCGAAAATCTGGCGGTTAGCGGCTTCCTGCTGCACAACCACGGGGGGAGCGCCCAACCACGCTTCGCGGCTGCCACCCCATAAACGCTGGTAGTCAGTATTGACATCGACGATGCGAACCCCTGGCGAGCCTTCCTGAACGCTCAGGATCGCCACCGCATGACCAGCCCGTTCGCCGTCTGCATCCGATCCTGGATGCGAATAGTGCTGATACATTCTATTTACTCATCCCTGTGAAATAGTCGTGCGGTCATATGGCTGAACATAGCAGCCATATTGTTAGGCATCAGCACCATTGCCATATCTATGCGGGTACTCACCTCTGCCACCGCGAGATTTCACGCCATATTTAACACCAAAGTTACTCTAATGATATTATTCATTACAATTCATTAACATAACGTAGGCTATGTCTCTCCAAAAAACAAATACCGATAGGGTCTTTTGTTCAGAACATGCTTTTCAGCAATGGCTGCGTCGAAGCAGGCATTCACCGCCAGCCTAGCGCCGCTGCTCCAATACGCCGATCACTTCAGGCACCGCCAGCGAACTATCGTCGATTGATGTATAAAGCGCATGAACGGCACCTGCAACACCGCGCTCTACCCCCAGTTCATTGGTCATGGTGTGGTAGTAACCGAGATCCTTGCTGGCGTTGGCGACCGTAAATTTGAAGCCGGAGGGGTCATTGTCAGCGATGTAGGGGCGCAACCGTTCCAGCACAACACCCCCGCCACCACCTGCGCCAAGTACTTCAAGCAAAGCAGTGTCACTGATGCCCGCTTTACGTGAAGCGGCCGTGGCCTCTGCTAATACCGCCGAAAACCCAAGCGAAACAAAATTGTGCAGCAACTTGAGGGTATGCCCCGCGCCTACATCCCCCGCGTGGGCAATATTTTCGGCAAACCCTTGCAGCAGAGGCAGTGTTTCATCGAACAGTGCCTTGGGCGCACCGACAATCAAGTTGAGCCGCCCTTCTGCGGCTTCTTTCGGCGTGCGCGTCATGGCCGCATCCATAAAGCGGCCGCCCGCGTCAGTCACTCTGGCAGCCACTTTTTCGGTTGAACTGGGCAAGGCGGTGGAGCAATCCACCACGACACAGCCGGGCTTTAATCCATCCAAAACACCGTTGGGCTCAAACAACACCGCTTCTACTTGGGGTGAGCCGGTGACGCAAAGAATCACCACATCAGACTGCTGAGCCACTTCCTGCCCTGTATTCAGCGCGGTGGCACCGGCTGCCAATAAGTCATCCACAGGCTGGTTGCCTGGATGATTAAGAAAACTGACCTGATGGCCTGCGCGTATTAGACTGCTGGCGATCCCATGGCCCATCAGGCCAACGCCGACGATGCCTACCTGGCGAGTTGTTGTCATTATGATGACTCCTTTTACTTGGTTACTGTCCTAGCCGTGTTTGATAGCGACGGTCTTGATTCGGGTATAGCTCCGCAAGCCTTCAAAGCCCTTTTCACGACCATGCCCTGAACGCCCAACGCCACCAAAAGGTAGTTCAACACCACCGGCGGCGCCGTAATTATTGATGAACACCTGACCACTGCGAATGCCTTTGGCCAAGCGCAGCTGACGTCCGCCGTCACGCGTCCAGATACCGGCACACAGGCCAAAATCGGTCGCATTAGCGAGTGCAAGCGCTTCGGCTTCGTCCTCAAACACCTGCACCACCAGTACCGGGCCAAACAGCTCTTCGCGCAGTACTTCATGCCCGTCCGGAATATCGGTCAACAGTTGAGGCAGTACAAAGTGACCACCACCCGGTGCGCTCGACGCAAGCTCGCCTATGGCCGCAACGCGAATGCCATCGGCTTTGGCCGCCGACAAACGCTCTTCCAGTTTGGCTTTTTGGCGCGCGTTGATCAGCGGGCCACAGTCGGCGTCGGCTTCACCCGCATCACAGCGTAAAGCAGCAAAGCGCTCACACAGATTAGCCATCACGCTATCGGCGATTTCACGCTGCACCAGCAGACGGCTACCCGCCGAACAGGTCTGCCCGGCGTTCTGAACAATGCCGCGCACCACTGCCGGAAGTGCCGCATCAAGATCCGCATCGGCAAACACTAGCTGGGGCGATTTCCCCCCTAGCTCCAACGTGACCGGCACATGGTGATGGGCAGCCGCTTGGGCGACATGGGTACCGGTCTCAGGTGAGCCGGTGAAAGAGAGATGATCAATTTGGGGATGGGCGGCAAGTGCTGCGCCTGCTTCATACCCAAAGCCTGGCACAACGTTGAGTGCTCCGGCAGGGAGGCCATGGCTCACCGCCAGTTCTGCCAAACGCAGCACGCTCAAACAGGCATCTTCGGCGGGCTTAAGCACCACGCAGTTACCTGCCGCCAGCGCGGCTGCCACACAGCGGCCGAATATCTGAGAGGGATAATTCCAAGGGATAATCTGGGCGCATACGCCGTAGGGCTCGCGCAGGGTCATGACCGCGAAGTCGGTCTCAAAGGGAATGGTTTCACCGTGAAGTTTGTCCGCCGCCCCACCATAAAAGCGGAAGTAGCGCGCGCAGGCAGAAATATCGCCCTTGGCTTGCGTCATCGGCTTACCGGTATCGGCGCACTCAAGCTGGGCTAACTGTTCATGATGCGCCTCAATCACATCGGCAAAACGCAGCAGCCACTCGCTGCGTTGCCGGGCAGACCAGCGAGCCCACTCGCCTAACTGGCCAGAAAAGGCCTGACGCGCTGCCTGAACGGCGGCATCGACCTCTTCCGCTTGGCTACGCGCAATACGCGCCAACGGCTCCCCCGTGGCGGGGGCTTCTACCTGTAGCGTAGCGGCGGTCTTTATCCACTCTCCACCAATCAGCGCCTGCTGTGGCGGCAAGGTCATTGAATGGGACATTAAAGGCTCCTTTTATTGTCGTTTTTTCGCTCATTTTAAATAACGACTGACTAACCATAGAAGATGTTCACCAATCCCATGGAAATCCACGGCATATAGGTAATCGCCATTAGGCAGGCCAGCACCACCAGCACAAAGCGCACCAGCCAGGGCAGCATCTGATCAATCGAAATTTTGGCGACTGCACAGGCAGCAAACAGGTTCACGCCCAGCGGTGGCGTGATCATGCCCAGAGCCAGGTTAACCACCATGACCAGACCAAAATGAACCGGATGAATACCGAACTGAATAGCAATTGGCGTTAAGATGGGCGCCAGTACCAAAATGGCTGCAGAGGTTTCAATAAACATGCCGACGATCAGCAGCAACGCATTGACCACCAGCAGAAACATCAGCGGGTCGTTGATGGTGTTGGTCACCAGAGTGGCAATTTGCGCAGGCAGCCCCGTTCGGCTGAGCAGAAAGCTGAAGAGCGAGGCGGCGGCAATAATCAGCATGACGGCAGCGGTAGAGACAACGCTCTGGCGCATAATTGGCCAGAGGTCGTCGACCTTCAGTTCACGGTAGTAGAAACCACCCACGATCAGCGCGAAAAACACGGCCACGGCGGAGGCTTCCGTCGGAGTAAATACCCCACCGTAGATACCGCCAATTACAACGACCGGCATCAGCATCGCGACCCAGGCACGCTTCACTGAGATTACAAAGCCGGTGCTGTCTTGATAGTCGTCCTTTCCGTAGCCCCGCACTTTGCAGAACAGGTAGAGAAAGAGGATCAGCGCGCTGCCAATCAATATGCCGGGGCCGATGCCCGCTAGAAACAGCTGCCCGATAGAGGTATCGGTACTCACGCCATAAAGAATCAAAGGGATCGAGGGCGGAATCAGCACCCCAAGCTCTGCAGAGGAAGCCTGTATGGAGGCGGCCAGTGGCCTGGGATAGCCATGCTTGACCATGGCCGGAATCAGAATGGCACCAATGGCAAAGGTAGTTGCCACGCTAGAACCGGAAACCGCCGCAAACATCATGCAGGTCAATACGCAGGACATCGCCAGCCCGCCCTGCACGCGGCCAACGATGGATTTAGCCAAGTCGACTAACCGCTGGGAGATGCCCCCCGCCGCCATCAAGTTACCGGCAAGAATAAAAAAGGGGATCGCCATAAGCGGGAATTTATCGATGCCGATAAACATCTGCTGCGGTACTAATAGCAGCGGCAAGCGGGTAAAAAACTCAATGCCAATAATGGATGCCAGAATAATAGAAACGGCAATCGGCACCCCGAAGGTAAATAGAATGATCAGCGACAGGCCAATAACCATATTCATGGCTGCACCTCCCGCTCAGGCCGCGGCGCATCCTGGGATGTTTCAGCCTCCGGCACGATCTCGCTATTTTCAGGACCTACCTTTTCCCGGCCAGTGAGCTGTGCGAGCAGCCTCGCCACCACGGCGACAATGGCAAAGCAGGAACCCGTCGGAATCGCCGCATACGCCCACGCCATTGAGATGTTCATTCCCGACATGGTTTGATTGCTCACCCGCATCGTCATTTGGATGCCGTAATGGATCAGCACACCAAGCACCAGCAGACAGCACACCACGATGGCGACTTCCAGTAGTGTCAGAAAGCGCGCGGGCACTACCTTATAAACCACCTCCACCGCCATCATATAGCCACCCCGAAACGTGGCAGCCGCTGCTAGGAAGACACACCAGATCATCGCCGCACGGGAGGCCACTTCCGTCCAGGTCGAGGGCGCATTGAAGACAAACCGGGTGAGCACTTGATAAAAACTGAGTGTCACCGAGATCGCCAGCATCGCCACGGCAAGCAGCATCGCGAGCCGGGTTAACTGGTGCTCAAAACGAAGAAAGACCGCTAGCATAAGAGTTCACCATGCCAAAGCGGCCTCCGGTATGCCGGAGGCCGAGGTGGGGAAGCCAGGGATACTTAACAACCGCTGGCTGCTTCCTGAACGCGCTCAAGCATTTCAGTGCCGTATTCCGAGGTAAATATCTCGTAGGCAGGCTGTACAGCCTCCTGGAAGGGGGCGATATCGATATCGGTTTTTACCGTCATGCCATTCTCTTCCAGTAGTGCCACCCCTTCACGCTCTAAGCGCGACACCTCTTCGCGGGTCGCTTCGGCAGACGCCGCAGCAGCTTCCATAAACCAACCGCGCTCCTCATCACTCAAGCCGTCCAGCAGAATGGGTGACCCCAGCACGATGGCCGGTGAGTAGACGTGCCCGGTGAGCGAGAGATAGTCCTGCACTTCCCAGAAGTTGGTAGCGACAATGACGGTAATCGGGTTTTCCTGACCATCGACGGTGCCCTGCTGAAGCGCGGTGAAGAGCTCAGGGAACGCCATCGGTGTTGGGCGGGCGCCCATCTGACGGAACGCCTCCTGATGCACGGCGTTTTCCATGGTGCGTACGCGCAAGCCCTCGGCATCTGCGGGCGTGGCGATCTCGCGTTGGCTATTGGTTAGGTGGCGAAAACCATTTTCAGACCACGCCAAACCCACCAAGTCGTGCTCGCCCATTTTTTCCAACAGCTCATCGCCCAGTTCATTATCCAACACGCAGCGAGCCTGGTCGTAGTTCTCAAACAGGAATGGCAGGTCGAGTACATAGCTTTCCGGTACGAAGTTACCCAGCGGGCCTGTGGAAGTAATGACCACATCGACCGTACCGATCTGCAGGCCTTCAATCATCTCCCGCTCGCCGCCCAGCGACCCAGAGGTGTGCTCGGTAACCGTGAACTCGCCATCGGATAATCGCTCCAGCGTCTCTTTAAACGCATCAGCACCTACCGAGTAGTGCGAGGTCGAGGAGAGTGTATGGCCCAGGTTCACTTCCGTTGCGGCGTGGGCCTGAAGTGCCATACCCGCCGTGGCAATACCACTGATTGCCGCGACCAGGACATGGCGTTTAAATACCTGTTTCACATACTGTTTAGTCATTATAGTGCCCTCTTTTATTGTTGTGAGGGTGGTCATTGAGGCAACTTACCCGATCTCGGGGGTTACCCAGGCAGTTTCCTACCGTTGCGGGTAGGAGAGGAAGTCACGGCTGTTCAGAAACGAATGCATCGATGATCTGCTTGAAGTTGTCATCGCCTACAAAGCCAAGCTGCTTGGCTTTCGTGGTTTCAAACCGGGCGGGCCAACTTGTCACAATGGCTTCAATGCGTGGGTCGGGTTCATGACGTACCAGTGAAAGCGCTTTTTCTCCCGCGACGTCACCCAGCGCTTTCAGCATTTGGGCCACCGTGACGGTGATGCCCGGCAGCATAAAGGCTCTAAAAGGCGCCAGCGCCTCACTTGGCACCTCAGCACCATGGATTAGCGCATCCACCACCTTGCCTGGCGACATCACAAACATCGGAAGCTCAACGGGCACCGGGCAAACCGCCTCTTCGCCATTGAGCGGCTCACGCAGAATGCTGGAAGCAAAGCTGGAGGCCGCAGCGTTCGGTCGGCCAGGACGAATCACAATGGTCGGTAGGCGCAGCACTAGGCCGTCGATAAGCCCACGGCGGCTGTAATCGTTGATGAGCAGCTCACACATGGCTTTTTGGGCGCCGTAGGAGTTTTGCGGATGGAGGGCCGTCATATCATCCAGTACTTCCGGCAGCTGACCGCCGTAAGCCGCCACGGAGCTGGCCATAATCAAGCGAGTATCGGTCAGTGACTGCTCCCGGCAGCCTTCCAATAGCGCCCGCGTGGCATCGAAATTAACCCGCATACCGAGTTCCAAATCGGCTTCTGCGGCAGAGCTCACTACCGCCGCCAAGTGATAAATAACGTCAGGGCGTTGCTCCAGTACACTATCCAGTGCGCCGGACTCGGTAATATCCAGCGCCCTTGATGTCACAGTGACGTTTCCGGCATTAGGCAACGGTGCTTCTATCTGATCAATTAGCGTTAGCCGAGTAATCGGCTGCTGGCGAAGCTCACCTCTAGTCAGCAGCTGTTGCACTAACCGTTGGCCTAGAAAGCCTGCCGCACCGGTAATGGCGATATGCATCGTTTTGCTCCTATGCACTGTTGTTATTGTTTGCGTTTTTCTCGTTTGTTATTTGGCCTGGCGAATATCAGTGAGTGGTTAACCCCCAAGTTTTGCCCCACCCTAGTCCCGCACGGGTTTCTGCCGTGGGGCGATACTCACAGCCGATCCAACCGGGGTAGCCCAGCGCACTCAATCGCTCAAAAATGGCGGGGTAGTGCACTTCTCCAACATTCGGCTCGTGGCGCTCGGGCACACCTGCGACTTGGATATGGCCGATGGCGCTGAACTGGCGTTCAAGGTGGCGAATCAAATCGCCATCCATGATCTGGCAGTGGTAGAGATCAAACTGTAACTTGAGTTTTTCCGCCCCCACTTCGCCCAGCACTGCCATGGCTTGCGCTTGGCGAGACAGGAAAAATCCCGGCATATCGCGGGTATTAATGGGTTCGATGAGTACCTCTCGACCGACTTTCGCCGCCTCACCCGCCGCAAAACGCAAATTGCGAATATAGGTCACCTGATGCTCAGCTTTCGTCGCGGCATCGGCACCTTCAGGTAACAGGCCAGCCATGGCATGCACGCGGGGGCAGTTGAGCGCCTCGGCATAACGCAGTGCCTCTACCACCGAGTCACGAAATTCCCCTTCTCGACCAGGTAGGCTCGCCAGCCCCCGTTCCCCGCCATCCCAATCTCCCGGCGGCAGGTTGAACAGCACCTGTTCCAATTGCGTTTCCTGCAGCGCATGGCGCAACTCTTCCGGGGAAAACGCATAGGGAAATAGATATTCGACACCTTTAAAGCCCGCGTCCGCAGCGGCAGCAAAGCGATCGATAAAGGCGTGCTCGTTAAACAGCATGCTGAGGTTGGCGGCTAATCGAATCATCGTGGTGCTCTTATTGTTAAGTACGTCATTGTTAAATGCGTCGCTAATCCCGTGGAAAGCGTGCTTCCAGCTCAGCCACCTGCTCCGGCGTTAGCCCCCGAGGGTTCTCGCCTCGCAACAGTAGATAGAGTTTGGCGGTCTCTTCCAGCTCTTCAGTGGCGTACACCGCTGCTTCGAGGGTTTTCCCCGCCACCACCGGGCCGTGGTTGGCCAGCAGTACCGCGCTATGCTTGCCCGCTAAACCCCGCACGGCATCGCCCAGTTTGGGGTCGCCGGGGATGTGATACGGCACCAGCGGCAGCTTGCCCACCCGCATCACGTAATAGGCGGTCAGCGGCGGAATGCAGTCGCAGGGATCGACTTCAGGCAAACAGGAGACGGCCACCGAGTGGGTGGAGTGTAGATGGACGATAGCGCCGGACTGCGGGCGCTCTTCGTACATGGCCATATGCAAGAACTGCTCTTTGGTGGGTTTATCGCCACTGAGCAGTTGGCCGTTGTTATCCAGATGGGAGATGCGCGACGGGTCTAGCCGCCCCAAGCAGGCATTGGTCGGCGTCATCAGCCAGCCGCCATCGTCTAACCGCACGCTGATATTGCCGCTGGAGCCCATGGTCAGGCCACGATCAAACAGCGATTTGCCCAGGGTACTGATCTGCTCCCGCAAGCTGTTCTGGGGGTGGCGATGCAAGTGGATGCTCATGCCAGCACCTCAAACGCCCGGGTAAAGAAATCGACGCCACCGAAGTTGCCGGACTTCAGCGCCAACGACAGCGGCGCATCGCGACCGGCTAGCGGGGCTTGGGTCCAGGGCACGCCGGGGTCGATCTGCTCGCCGATGCGCAGAGTGGTAATGCCCAACGCCGAGACTACCGCACCGGAGGTTTCGCCCCCGGCGACCAGTAACCGGCCTACGCCTTCGTTCACCAGCGTGACTGCCAGTTGGCTCAGCGCCTCTTCCACCAGCGCGCCCGCACGTTCTACCCCTAGGGCTTGCTGGGCATCATTCACCTTGTCAGGATCAGCCGAGGCGTAAAGTAGTACCGGCGCCTGTTCAGATAAGCGCTGTCGCGCAAACGCCAACGCATGCGTTTGCTGTTGTTCGTCTTTCGCCAGCGCCAAGGGGTCCAGGGCAAAACTGCCATTAGGATGCTTGACCAGAAAATCCGCCACCTGGGCCAGCGTGGCGCGGGAACAGCTGCCGGAGAGCACCAACGCCCCGCCCGAGGCAGGCGATAAACGCCCCGGCTCCGTGATGGTGTCTAACCAGCCCTGGGCACGGTACTGGGCAGGCAATGCCTGCCCCAGGCCAGACCCGCCTGTGACCAAGGGCATTAATACGGTGGCTTCGGCCAGTACGTCCAGATCCTGCTCATCCAGGGAGTCACAGATCACATGGCGAACGCCTTGTGCTTCCAGCGCAGATAAGTGAGCACGGGTGGCCGTTGATCCTTGGGCAAGCACTGCGCGGTTGGCCAACCCCACCGGGTGCCGCGTTTGGCGGGCAAGTACGCGCACTAAGTCCGCGTCTTGCATGGGATTAAGCGGGTGGTGCTGCATGCCGCTGTCGGTAAGCAAGCGATCACCCACAAACAGATGGCCCTGGTAGACCGTACGGCCGTTAATCGGGAAGGCAGGCACCATCACTGTTTGGTGCGCACCCAGAGCTTCCAGCAACGCATCCGCCACCGGGCCGATATTGCCCTGGTCGGTGGAGTCAAAGGTGGAGCAGTACTTGAAGAACAGCTGACGGGCACCCTGCTTTTGCAGCCAATCTAACGCAGCGAGCGAATCATTCACCGCCTCATCCACCGGGCAGGAGCGGGACTTTAACGCCACCACCACCGCGTCGATCTCTTGCAGATCAATTTCTTCCGAAGGCACACCAATCACCTGCAGGCAGCGCATGCCGCCGCGCACCAGGTTATTAGCAAGATCGGTGGCCCCGGTGAAGTCGTCGGCAATAGCGCCTAATACGATGTTCGATCCCATACCCATTTTTATCAGGCTCCCTGGGCATCGTTGGCGGCTTCCGGCAAGGCGATGCCGGAGAGCCGCTGATAAACCTTGATCACCGCTGAATCATCTTCACGGCCAAAGCCTGCACCGCTGGCAGCGGTAAACTGCTGCAGTGCACTGGACGCCACCGGCGTTGCCAAAGCCAGCTCGCGGCCGGTTTGATGCACGATATTGAGATCTTTAACGAAGATATCCACAGCGGAAAGCGGCGTGTAGTCACCACTCAGAATGTGCGGCACGCGGTTCTCGAACATCCAAGAATTGCCCGCTGAGTGGGTGATGACGTCATAAATAACCTCGGGGTCGAGCCCCATACGAATACCCAGCGCCATGGCTTCGGCAGCGGTGGCAATATGCACGCCAGCCAACAACTGGTTGACCAGCTTCATACTGGAGCCCACCCCGGGGGCATCGCCAAGGCGATAGACCTTGGCGGCCATGGCATCAAGCACTCCCTGCGCATACGTGAAGGCTTCTGGTGCGCCGGAAGCCATGACCGAGAGCTCACCGCTTTTGGCTTTCGCCGCGCCGCCGCTAATCGGCGCATCCAGCATCATTAAACCCTGCGTCGACAAGCGCTCACCTAGCTGTTTGGCTTGACTAGGCGCCACCGTAGCACACTGCATAATCAGGCTTCCCGGTGCCAATTGGCTGGCCACGCCCTGCTCTCCGAACAACACCTGCTCAACCTGTAGGCCGTTAACGACAACCACCAACACAATATGGCAGTGAGCAAGCTCGGCAGGTGTTGCAACACTTCTGCCCCCTGCCGCCACGAAGGCATCGCGAGCGTCTGCAGAAATATCGCAGCCCGTGACGTTAAACCCGTGTTGGAGCAATACCGTAGCAGTGCCCATGCCCATGGCACCCAGGCCAATAACGCCTACTTGAAGTGATTGTTGATCGTGTTGACTCACCTGCCGACACCTCGCTTTGTTGAAAGTGTTGTTGTTTTTGTTGCTATCGTCGCGGCGCTGTTCTCCTAATTCTAGCCCGTTGCTGAAAGCCAAATGGTAGCGCTGTCATGATAGCGCTACCATTTGTTTTAGATTATTCTCTGCGTAACGACAAGCTGAACATTAGGGCCCTGCGACCAATGTCTAAAGACTCACCTAACGCTGGCTCGCGCGCCAAAAATGTGAAAACGCCTGCCCTGCCTAACAACGCTAGGCAGCGACGAAGCTCAGACCAAGTCACGCTCAGCCAAGTGGCACAAGCGGCTGGGGTATCGCCGATCACCGCATCGCGGGCACTGAACTATCCCGATAAAGTTAGCGATAGCGCAAGGCGAAGCGTTCTTCAGGCCGTGGAGAACTTGGGGTACGTACCCAACTTGGTTGCCGGTAGTCTGGCCTCATCCCGATCACGGCTGATTGCCGTGATCGTGCCATCACTGATCAATAGCGTGTTTGTGGAAGTCATCAAGGGGCTGCAGGAGACACTGGAAGCCGAGGGTTATCAGATACTGCTGGGTAACACCGACTACGATCTAGACCGTGAGTATCAGTTGGTACGCACTTTTCTAGGCTGGTCATGTTCGGCGCTGGTGACGGCAGGGCTGCGCCACAACACGGCGTGCCATACGCTGCTGGCGAACTGGGATCACCCCATCATGGAAGTGATGGAGCTAGGACAAGGCATGGATCTTAACGTCGGGCTGGATCACGTGGCCGCCGGCCGCTGTATGGCTACCCATCTGATCGACAAAGGCTACCGCCATATTGTTTATGTAGGCGCACGCCTAGCTCAGGACTACCGCGCTGGCATGCGTTTTGATGGACATAAAGCGGTGCTAAAGGAGAAAGGGATCGACGCCCCACTACTGGAACTAGACACCCTGGGCAGCCTGCAAGCGGGCGCGGAAGGACTGGCCCAAGTGCTCGCGCAATATCCCCATACCCAGGCCATTCACTTTGCCAACGACGACCTAGCGGCAGGCGCCCTGCTGGCTGCTCAGCGCCAAGGGCTAAACGTGCCCGAGGATATCGCCATTGCCGGGTTTAACGGCCTGCCGCTTGGACAGCACGTGACGCCTCAGCTCACGACCATTCTCTCACCTAGAGAAGAGATGGGCCGCCTCGCCGCCAAGGAGCTTATCCGGCGACTAGGCGGCAAAAACGTCTACCGCCGCCAGCACGATGTGGGCTTTACGCTTCAAATCGGCGGCAGTACTTAGGCTCAAGCACAATAGACAGCGCTGGAGCCAGACAGATGTTCATATATCGATGTCATTAAAATATGAACTCACCCCTCCCGAAAAGCCTCCACCACCCGCTCGGCCAACACTTCGCTGGCATCGCCACTGCCAGGCCGTTTAACCAGCGCTACCTGATAATCACCCAATGGGGGTAGCGATTCGTTAGTGAGACGTTTGAGCGGGGGGCGAATCAAGCTTTTCGGAAACGGTGAAATGGCCAGATCTGCCAACATAGCGGCTTCCTGCCCGGCACAGTGGTCGCAGGAGTAGGCAATGCGGTAATTCATCCCGGCGCTATCCAGCGCATGGAGTGCAATTCTACGCCATGCACACCCCTGTTGAGCCAGTGTCACCGGTAGCGGCGAACGTTGTACGGCAACACCATCCTCCCGGCCCGCCCATACCAGCGGCTCGCTATGCACGATCTCGCCACGCGTCGCCTGCCCAGGTTCCCCCGCCATCACCAGGGCCAAGTCAAGTTCCGCCTCATCCAATCTAGCAAGCAGCTCTATGCTGCGGCCAACAACGACATCGACCTGCACGGCCGGATGTGAGCGCGCAAATTGGGCCAGTACGGTGGGCAGTACACGCCAGACAACGTCGTCGGTGATTCCCAGCCCTACACGCCCTTCCAATGTTGGCGCCAAGAATTGTGTCACTGCCTCGGCATTGAGTTTCAGCAGCCGTCGGCCATAACCAAGCAGCACTTCCCCCTCTGCCGTCAGTCGCACATGGCGCGCTTCGCGTACAAATAGCGTCTGTCCCAGTGTCTCTTCCAGGCGTTTGATCTGCATGCTCAGTGCGGAAGGGGTCCGAAACAGCTGCTGGGCAGCGCGAGTGAAGCTGCCACTTTCCGCAATCGTTACAAAGCTGCGCAGCACTTCACTATCCAGTAGCGGCAAGGCAGCCCGGCTGCTCACCACATTCGTTAGCTGATTCATCACGCCACCTTTCAGAAAAACTTAAGGCACAGTGTAGTTCTTTTCGTTTGATTGATCCAAGGTTGTGCACCAAGCTAATTATCAGAGGTCGCGACCCTCCTTCTTATTAACGATAAATGACACCCACTTCAGCAGGCGTGCAGGCGCTGTGGCTTAGGAGCAGGTGTACGATGGAGGTGTGTAATGAATCACGACAACCCTACCCGACATGCTCAGTATGCTTGGCAGCAAGCCAGCCAACTAACTCCGCCACCTAAACCGCCCCGGCTGGAGTTTTATATGCCAGCGATGCCGTCGCTGACCTTGATTCACAGGCTTGAAATGCGTTGGTGGCGCTACCGGCGTCGGCAGCTTTTTCGCCGCCATGTAGTGCCTCTATTGGCCTACGATGACCACGTACTACAGGATATTGGTCATTGCCGTGAAAATATTCACTGGGCCAATCAGTTGCCCCTGAGCGTCGATGCTGTGCAAGCGTTAGAGGAAAAAGCCAACATTGGCATTAAAACTTAACTTATATATATTTATCGCCCCTACATTCCTTGCTAGCTTTAAACCGTCGCATGGATTTGCGACGGTTTATCTTTTTATCAGCATGGAGCAAATCATGATTATTAAAAACGCTAATGAGCTTTTCGTTCGGCTACTTTCTGAAACAAATAGCGCAGAAAAGCAAATGACTCGCGCGCTGCCCAAAATGGCGCGTGCCGCGGATGACCCCAAGCTGGTCGATGCTTTTAAACATCACCTTGATGAAACCCAAGGACAGGTAGAAAGACTAGAGCAAGTCGCTGATAGCGTGCCTGATATCCGTATCAAACGGCTGAAGTGTTACGCCATGGAGAGCTTGATAGAGGAAGCGCAGGAACTGATTGAAGCGACCGAAAAAGGCGCTGTACGTGATGCTGGCCTGATTGGTGCTGCACAAAAAGTAGAACACTATGAAATCGCCACCTATGGCACGCTGTGTTCTCTTGCAGAACAGTTAGGTTATACCGAAGCTAAAAACATCCTGGCCGAAACGCTGAAGGAAGAAAAATCCGCGGATGATAAGTTGAATATGTTAGCGAAAGAGAACGTTAACAAGAAAGCTGGTTAACTTTTTATAAAATGCTTTTATAAAGTGTTTTTATAGGGTGGGCTTAATTAATCAAGCCCACCCTTTCCCGCTCGTTTTAGCAATTGGCACTATTGGCTAAGCGCTAGTGCTATCACTACGTTATGCATTAGCAACTTAATAGCTTTTACACTCCCACCGGGCCGCCGTCACGCTTCTGTATCACCACGGTCGCTGCGCGGGGGCGCACTTGACCACTGGCGGCAACTGTAGCGTCTTGCACCAAGGCGCTTGCGTCGGCTGGCCAATTGCCCGGATGCTGAATGTTGATAAACAGCGCGGTTTTATCAGGTGTGGCAAAGATGCCGGTCACTTCGCAGCCGTTCGGCCCCACCGCAAAACGTTTGAGCTGCTGCTGGTTGCTACTGTTAATGACGGGTCCGGTGCCTTGAATATCATCGAGACCGTTAGGCACGACCGCAAGCAACTGGTCGTTGGTGTACTCGGTGATACCTTCATAGCCGTTATCCGTCTGGATCCAGAGAATACCCTGCCCATCGCCGCGCTCGTCGAACCATAGCCCGTCGGGGCTGGCAAACTGGTTCATTTCCGTCAGGCCAGAGTGGTTATCCGCATCATCGGTCGCCGCACCAAACACGAAAACCTCCCAGGTAAAGGCATTCGGCAGACGACTTTCACGCCAGCGGATGATGTGTCCCGCCTCATTATTGGCACGTGGATTGGCCGCGTTGGTCGGTGCCAGATCGTAACCGACGCCATTCTGCTCAAGACGCTCGCCGTCGTTCGTGTACGTCGGCGTGGAGTCCTCAGCGGTGCGCTGGCTATTATTGGTTAGCGTGAGATAGACATCGCCTGAGGCAGGGTCAACAGAGGCCCACTCAAGACGATCCATCGGTGTGGCGCCCAACAAATCCGCCGCGTCACAGGTATTGATGATAATGCCTGCTTGATCATCGCTGGCAAGCCCCAGCGCCGCGGCCAATGTGCGGCCATCACGCGTTTGAGCACTGGGTGTTAGCGGCAGCCATTCACCGCTGCCATCAGCATGGAAACGCGCCACGAACAGCGTGCCGTTGTCCAGGTATTTGCTGCCGATGACAAGACGGTCATACGCTTCGCCGGGGCGATTGGCATCGGCGGGATCCCAGGCAGCGTCGGAGACGTATTTATACACATACTCGTTGCGGGCATCGTGTCCCGAGTAGTAGACCACCGGCTGACCGGCTTCCAGCTTGCCTAACCAGCATCCTTCATGGCGGAAACGCCCAAGCGCTGTCCGCTTGACGGCCCGCACTCCGCTATAGGGATCAACCTCCACCTGATAGCCGAAGGTGCGTGCCTCGTTGCGATAATCATCCTCCGCCCGCTCGCTACGTGGGGTGATATCAAAGCGGGCGAACTCACCATTCTCCTCGGAGGCATCGCCTGCGGATGTGTCCCAACCATAGCGGCTTTTGTCCGTGGGGATGCCGATGCGGGCGTCGTCCTGAAAGCGTTCGCCACGATTGACGAAGATATCGGGCCAGTTCTCTTCACAGGCAATATAGGTTCCCCAGGGGGTTACCCCATTACCGCAATTATTGTTCGTGCCGCGGGTTTGCATGCCTGTCGGAGAGAACTGTGTCTTGACGTAGTCACTGCCAGCCACGGGCCCGGAAAGCTCCATCACCGTTGCGCTGGTGAAGCGGCGGTTATAGCGCGACCCCGGCACATGCGACCATTGGCCATTGGCGTCTTTTTCGACTTCGACAAGCGTGACACCGTGAGCGTTGATCTCGGTGCGCGACTCATCTGCTGGCCGCTGGCCCTCTTCGGCATTGGTGGGGCCGCCCTGAGGTGCCCATAGTGCGGCTTGGTCGATATATTCGTTATTGAGCGCCAGCACGAAACGACGCGAGGCGTTGTCGGCGTCCAAGGCAAAACCGGCCATGCCATCATGGTGCATGCCGACACTTTCCGCCTGCCGCTCAGGTGTCATGGTTTGGTCGGCCTGCCACGCATCGCCTGTGCTCAATGGCGTGCCCCAAGGCACCAACACCTGGGCCACATAGCCTTCCGGCACCACAATCGCTTCGGTAAGGGATCCGCGTACCGCTTCAAAGGCGAGCGTCAGGGGTGTTTTCTGCGCACCACTGGAAGCCAACGCCTGGGCAGCGCCACCAAAACTGAGCATCGAGGCAGCAGCGACTCCCAAGCCGCCGCGCATCACATCACGTCGGGATACGTGCCGCGCTAATACCTCAGCAAAAGGCTGATTGCTACTGCGGTTAAACAGGCGATGATCTTCGATCTCTTTACTCATGGTGGTCTCCCCCTGATCGTTTGTATGCCAACGATTGAACGTTAGGAGACACTAAAGAGGCTAAATGACAGGACGATGACGGAGTGTCTGCATTTATATGAAGACTAACCACCTGCATGGCGAAGCCGTGATATAAGACCATACTTATTAACACATAATGCAATGCACTGAGTAACAGCGAGCCAATCGGGAGCAAGGATGAGACTGATCAGCATCATATGGGTGGCGTTGGCGGCTATTAGTTTCAGCCTGGGGCTGGTGGGTATTTTTTTACCGCTAATGCCCACCACTATTTTTATGCTGATCGCTGTTTACTGTGCCTCCAAAGGCTCACCGCGCTTTGAAGTCTGGATCCGCTCCCGCCACTATGTCGGGCCATTGCTGATCACCTGGGAGCAAGAGCGCGCCATTCCCCGGCGTGCCAAGCTCGCAGCCGTCAGCATGATCGCGTTGAGTGCATTGATCGTGGTCTGGTCACTCGACCAGGGCTGGCTGCGCTGGGGTGTGGTCGCTTTCCTTATAATGATCGCTCTGTGGTTAGCTACCCGTCCTGAGCCCTCTTCTTCGCCTTAACACATCACTAAATCGGCACCTGATGGGTCGAGACCACTTCCCGTAGCCCCCAATGGTCACGAGCAAATACTGCGTATCGCCCGCGATACGGCTAAGCTAGTGGGGATGAAAGGCTCAACTAGGCGGTATCCCAGCTTCTGAAGCCTGTCACTACTCTCTGCTATCTTTGTCACTGCCATCCTCGTCCCTACCTTCCTCGCCCTTGCCGCATATCAGAACTCAACGCCTCCCGACGCAGAAAATGCCGTGCAAAAAAGCCGGGATGGCTTTCAACCAAGCCTGCCGATAAGATCCATGGTGAGCCATCACGAGCTTTCAAGTGGTTGTGTTAAAAATGAGTGTTTATAAGGATGGACTCTATGCGCGATGATGAAAAATATACCAATACCGAGGAGCAACTGCTGTATCTTCAAAAGTTATTAGATGAAGAAGATACCGCTGCCCTCAAAGAGCTATTCACAGAGCTCGATATATTAGCGATTGCGCGCACGCTTGAGTCGTTCCCCGCTAAAACCCGTGATTTACTTTGGGACTACATTCCGGACGACGTGCTTGGTGAAGTCCTAGCAGAAGTCGATGAGGGTATTCGCGCTGACTATATTGAGGATCTTTCTGCCAGCGATGTCGAACAGATCGTCAGAGGCTTGGATGCCCAGGAAGTCGCCGAAGTTCTTGATGTCGCCGACGAAGAGATCAAAACCACCGTCTATGCCAGCTTGGACCAAGAGATACGCGCCCAGGTTGAGAACCTTCATGCCTATGAAGATGATGTGGTGGGTCGATACATGGACCCCGAGACGGTCAATGTAAAACAAGGCGTGTCATTAGAGGCTGTACAACGCTATATCCGGATTCATCACCTGCTCGATGATGAATCACAGCAAATCATGATTACAGACAAGGATAAACGCCTACTCGGCACCCTGAGCCTGATTGATTTAATCAAACAGCCACAAGAAGCCGTGGTTGATGATTTTATGGATGATTTTTTCACCCTAAACGATCAAATGAAAGTGAGTGACGCCGCTGCATTATTGCGCTCTAAAGAACTCCACTTTGTGCCAGTGTGCGATAGCGATGGGTTATTGGTCGGCCAGCTAAACGCTGCCGACGTATTAGAAATCACCCAAGATGATGCTGACATGACGTTGAAACACATGTCAGGCGTTAGCGACGAAGAAGAAGTGTTTACCCCCATTGCGCGCAGCGCAAAAAGTCGCGGTATTTGGCTGGGTATTAACCTGCTGACCGCCTTTTTGGCGGCCTTTGTGATTGGGCAGTTTGAAGCCGTGCTGGATCAAATCGTTGCGCTCGCCATTCTCATGCCTGTGGTCGCCAGCATGGGCGGAATTGCAGGTAGCCAAACCTTAACGGTGGTCATACGCGGCTTGGCGCTTGGGCAGCTTGCCGGTAACAATAAACGCTGGCTGTACAATAAAGAACTATGGGTGGGGATGAGTAATGGCCTGGTATGGGCCCTGGTGGTCGGCGGCATTTCCTACCTGTGGTTTAGCGACCCGCTGATTACTCTGGTCATTACTCTGGCGATTTTCATCAACATGAGTCTCGCCAACCTATCCGGCGTCCTCATTCCCCTGGTGTTGAAACAACTACAGATTGACCCTGCCCTCTCCGGCGCGGTAATTCTCACCACCGTCACAGATGTGGTGGGCTTTCTATCGTTCTTGGGGCTCGCGACGCTGATTATTTTGTGATCAAAGCCATTGAATGGTGCAAGCGGCGTCGCCACTCACTTCGCCCGCTAACGTTTATCTAATGCTATGCTGATGAGCCCCGCTAATGCGGGGCTTTTTTTGTGGTTCACTTTTTTGAATATCCAGAGGCGTTCATGCTCCCCGACTATACCGTGATTGCTTGGCTGTTAATCGTATTTTCCGTTTACCTGACCGGCGTATCAAAAGGCGGCTTTGCGGGTGGCTTCGGCACGCTTTCAGTGCCCTTGATGGCGCTGGCGATTAGCCCGACCCAAGCAGCCGGATTACTGTTGCCGCTATTGCTGGTGATGGATGTGTTTGCGGTAAAAGCGTGGTGGAGTAAACACGATAGCGCGGAAGTGTGGCGCTTTGTGCCAGGGTTATTCATTGGCGTCACGGTGGGAACGCTGCTGTTTGGCAGCCTGAGTGAGCAAGGAGTGCGGCTGGTGCTGGGCCTTCTCTCGGTAGTGTTTGCGGCCTATATGTTGCTGAAACCCGTGGCCAAGAAACCTATCTCTTCCCGATGGGCGCTACCTGCCGCCAGCGTTTGCGGGTTCACTAGTTTTATTGCCCATGCGGGCGCACCGCCGATGAATATGTACTTGATGCCGCGCAAGCTCTCCAAAGAGACCTTTATTGCCACCTGCACGGTGACCTACGCAGTCGTGAACTCCATCAAACTGGGGCCTTATGTGTGGTTAGGCGAGGTCAACATGACTAGCGCCTGGGCCTCGCTGCTGCTGGTACCCGTTGCTTGGATCGGTGTACGTAACGGTCTTTGGCTGCAGAGCCGCGTCAATGAAAAGCTGTTTTACCGCCTAGTGATCATCGCCATGTTCTTAGTGGGGATTAACTTGGTGTGGCAGGCGCTCTAGTTTAGAGAGCGAGCAGGCGGCGCGACTACAGTGCCACCATGATCAACCCCGCCAGCATCACCAAGGTGCCAAGTGTTTTAGCGGTGGAAGCAGGCTCTTTTAGCCATAGCACGCCCATCAACACACCCACCGGAATCGATAGCTGGCGCAGAGCGACTACATAGCTCACTTCATCGGTCATCGCCATGGCCATCAGCACGAGGCCGTAGGTGCAGGTCATCATCAGCCCGGTGGTGATTAGCATCGTTAGGCCCTGCTGGCGAAGTGCGGGCAGGCGGCGGCGCTCGGCAGGCAGCAGTGACAGCAGCGGTACCGCCCAGGTCAGCGTCATCACCGCTTGCAGCACCATAAAGACGGCTCCAGCGGTGAGTCCGCTGTGACCAGCGCCCTGCATGAGGCCTAAAGCCTGCTTATCGATGAGCGAATAGCCCACCGTTCCCGCCGCCGCCAGCAGCGCAAACCCCATGGCGGGCGTGAAATAGGTGGAAAAACGACGCGCCTCCGGATGGCTTAGCGGCAGACAGAGTGCGCCAGCTACTACTAGCATCATTCCCAAACCGTCCCAGGCATCCAACACACGGCTGCCCAGCAGCGCGATGGAAACCAAAGGCACCAGCACCACGGGCAGTGCCCTGGCGATGGGGTAAAGCACGCTCACTTCCCCCCGCGCATAGGCCCAGGCCAGGCCGCCCATATAGAGCATCTGGCACAGTCCAGAGAGTACCAACCAGCCCCAAAAAACACTGGGTAACGACGCTAATGATGGCCCAAGCAACACTAGCGGCAGCATTAACGCCCCTCCCGCACCATAAGCCAGAGCAAATGAGGCCAACGACGGCTCGTTGCGCTTACCTAGCACGTTCCATCCAGCGTGCATACACACCGACACCAGCACTAGCGCGAGGGCGGCTGGGCTCAAGGACGCTCTCCTTGTTGAAGTCGTGTATTAATAACATCAGGCATGCGCCGATTTTCCTGGCAAAGCGTTGGGCGACGAAGCGCTCACAGGCGCTGGCGCCCGCCAGTCTAAGCGCCGCCACCCTTCAACGCTAGCCACCTCGGCCAACACCGCGTCGGGGTTGACCGCAACCGGGCAATCCACGTACTGCAGCAGCGGAAGGTCGTTGCGGGAATCGGAGTAAAACGTGGTGTGGCTGGGGGTGATCTGCTGCTCGACCAGCCACTGCTTCAAGCGCAGCACTTTGCCGCCGCGATAGGAAAAAATACCTTCACTACCACCGGTATATCGCGCGTCTTCATTGATGCCATGTTCGATGCTCAGCTCTACCGCCAGCACGTGCTCGATCCCCAAAGTAGCCGCAATGGGCTGAACCAGATGCCGCGCAGATGCAGAAATCAGCAACAGGGTATCGCCCGCCTGGCGATGCGCTTCCAGGCAGGCCCAGGCCTGAGTGAAGATACGCGGCTGAAGGTGTGTGGCGACAAACCGCTCGACCTCTTTTTGCACATCCGTTACCCGGCGCCCGCGCAGTGGCGCCAGGGTCATGGCTAGATACTCTTCGAGCTTTAGCTTGCCCGCATGATAAGCCCGCTGCATCTGCTCGGCACGCGCCATGAAGGTCTCGGCATCGCTGACCCACCCTTGGTCTATCATCCATAAATTCCAGCGGTCGCTGCAGTCTCCATCTAGGAGGGTGTCATCAAGATCAAACAGGGCCAGGCGCATGGGAGCACTCCTTTCATCGCAGGTTGGCGGCGCGTAGGGTATGCCAAAGGTGATGACAGGACGATGACGCTGGCGGTGATATTGCGTGGTTACTTGTTCAACCACGCTGCAGCAAACTCATTGGCTGGCAACGGTCGACCGAACCAGTAGCCCTGGGCTTCATTACAGCCCATGTCGGCCAGCAGGCGGGCCTGCGCTGGGGTCTCTACCCCTTCTGCCACCGTTTTCATCTCTAGCGCTTTCGCCATGGCAATGATGGTCTGCACAATGGTGCGGTCGTGATGGTTATCGAGCATCTCGCGCACAAAAGAGATATCGATCTTCAGTGCGTCGGCGGCGAAACGCCTCAGGTATGAGAGTGAGGAGTAGCCTGTGCCAAAGTCGTCAATAGAGAGTGCGTAACCCGCCTTACGCATGGTGTGAGTAATTTCTACCGCTTGATCAGGATCGCGCATAAAGTCGCTTTCGGTAAGCTCCAGAGAAATGGCATTCGGTGGTACGCCAGCCATTAGCTGCGCAATATGCTGAGTTAACTCGGGGTCAGCAAACTGCTGGGCAGAAATATTGATCGACAGCCTACCCGGCAGTGCCTGCTTGTTTTGCGTACCCCATGCCATTAATTGCCTAGCCGACTCCTCCAACACCCAGTCTCCCAAGAGGCGTATCAATCCGCGCTCTTCGGCCAGCGGAATAAACTCACCGGGACTCACCCACCCCCACTCCGCGTCATGCCAGCGGCAGAGAGCCTCAGCGCCTGTCAGCTGCCCGCTGGCAAGGTCCACCTGGGGCTGAAAATAGAGTGCCAGTTTGTTTTCGCTGATAGCCACGCTGAGCCGCTCGGTCATCCGCTGGCGGCGCTGTAGCGCGTGATGCATTGCTTGGGTATAGGGGCAGGTACTGTTGTCGCGGCGTTTGGCGTGGTGAAGCGCAATACTGGTGGCATTGAACAGCTCACTCGCTTGCTTCACATCGTGGGGATAACGGGCATAACCGATGCTGACATCAAGGTTAAACACACGGCGCTCCAGCTGCAGCGGCTGAGTCACAGCTGAGCGCAACTGCTCGACGAGATCATTTATGTTTCTGATATCAGCGTCGGCCACCAGCATGGCAAACTCATCGCCAGATAAACGCGCCAATGGGCCATAGGCGTGGCTGATCTTCTGCAAGCGGTCCGCGACTGACACCAGTAGTTGATCACCTACTTGGTGGCCGTGCAGGTCATTCACCTCCTTAAAGCGACGAATATCCAGTAGCAGCAGCGAAAGCCCCTGCCCAGTATGATGGGCCTCTTGCCACATCTGCGCTAACAGCTCCATGAAGCGGGTACGGTTAGGTAGCCCGGTAGTGCTGTCCGTGTAGGCCAACTGATGCATATGGCGGTGGTCCCGGCGGCGTTCAAGCTCTGCCGCGGCACCAGTAGAAAGGATTTGCAACACCGAGGTGGCGAACGCATTAGTCGTCAGCGGTTGGCGGTAAAACACCATCATCACGCCAATGGTTTCGCCGTTGGCGTTATCTAAGCGGCGACCAATCCACGCCCTGACCGGTAGCTGCGTGCCCGCTAATAGCAGCGGCGGGCCGTCATGCATCACCGCTTCACGCTCCAGCACCACCTGCTCGCTAGGCGACCCGCGCAGTGCGAAAGCGTGCTGCTCACGCTGTTCGCCACTGACCACCATACTGACCGTGGTTGCCTGGCCATAGACTTCTTCCTCGCCCTGAGGGGAGGTATGCAGTAATGCAATGAAGCCTGCGTCGGCTTCCAGCACTTCAACCAGCGTGGCAATCAGCTGCTGAAAATAACCGTCACCCACCCGCGTAGTGACCGTCGAAGCAACCTGAAGCACGGCGTTTTGTACCCGTTGCGACTCTTGCTGATCGGTCACATCCGAGATAAAGCCTTCCAGGCAAACGATCTCACCGTCAGGACCCATGACCGCCTGGCCCTGCTCCCACATCCAGCGACTCTCCCCGTCGCGATGCTTCAACCGATACACCACCCGGTAAGGCCGCTTGCTGACAATGGCCAACTGCACCTCGTCGAAGAGTTTTTCCTGGTCATCGGGATGAATCAACGCGGCGAAGCTGGTCACCCGGTTACCTTGCAACTCATCCGGACGGTACCCGGTCAGTGCCTCGGCCCCTTGGCTTACCACCTGCATAGTCCAGTCACGGTCATTGAAGCAACGGTAGGCCATGCCAGGCAGGTGATTCAGCAGCGTATCCAGGCGTCGCTCACTCTCCCGTGCGACTTCTTCGCTTGCTCTTAATGCCTGCTCTGCCTTTTGGCGACCTAGCTCCGCGCCGGCCTGAGCGGCGGCAATTTGCAAAATTTCATTGGCTAGCTCATCCAACTGCATAGGGGAGTTCTTAAGCACCGCCAGCAGGCCAATCAGCGCGCCATCGGCAGCGTAGAGGGGGCGCCCCATATAACTCTCGGCGCCGAGCTTGCAGAGCAGCTTATCGTCTGGAAAGAGCAATTGAACATCACACGCATACAGGCAGGAACCGCGCCCTAGCGCAGTTTCGCAAGGGGTGCCGGACAGCGAGTAGGTGATATTGCCAAGCAGACCGCCATTGGACCAGACCGCTAACGTCTTAGCCTGATGCAACTGGGTTACATCGGCCATCAATACATGATCAACGCCCAGTAAGGCTGCCAAGCGCTCTACCAGCGTGGCGTAAAAGTGAGAGCTCCCACTGTGACCCATGCCTTCGGCCAACTGTCGAAATATCTCTGTAGCGTCATTCCTCGTGCGCATGGGTGGAGCCACCTATTCCCGCTTTTTCTGTAGCTTAGCGCGAAGCGAAGCGACAAAGAAGCACCCAATCAACATCCAGGCCTGCATGACAGCCGCCTGGATGATTGACCGTGGACGATAGTGAGCGTTAACGGGTCATCGCCTGGGGCAGGTAGAGCGCGATACCGGGAAAGAGATGCATTAAGGCAATCGCCAACAGCATCAGCAGGAAGAACGGCAGCGTGGCCTTGGTAATGGTCAGAATATCCTTACCCGTCAGCCCCTGAATCACGAACAGATTGAAGCCAACCGGCGGCGTAATCTGCGACATTTCGACGACGATCACCAGATAGATGCCAAACCAGATCAGGTCAAACCCGGCGGCGCTCACCAGTGGCATGATAATCGCGGTAACCAGCAGAATCAGCGAAATACCATCAAGAAAGCAGCCCATGATCAGCAGCAGCAAGGTGAGTGCGATCAACAGCATGGTGGGTGAAAGCCCCATTTCACCAATCGCCTGAGCAAGCTTCATCGGCACCTGGGTGAAGCCCATGGCCGAAGTCAGGAAAGACGCCCCCGCAATAATGAAGGCAATCATGCAGGCGGTACGCACAGCGGCAAACAGCGAGCTCTTGAATATCTCGCGGTCAAAGTGACCATTGAAGCGGGCAATCACGATCGACAGCACCACACCGACCGCTGCTGCCTCCGTGGGTGAGGCCAAGCCACCATAGATCGAGAAGATGATGCCGCCGATCAGCAGCAGAATGGGCACCAGTGACCAGGTGTTGCGCAGTTTTTCCCCAAAACTCATGCCTGACTCATCTTCACCGGTCAGGCCTTCGCGGTTACCTTTCAATAGCGCCCACAAAATGAGATAGCTCATGAACATCGCCAGGATCATCAGGCCGGGGCCGATGCCCGCCATAAACAGTCTGGAGATCGACTGCTCGGTAACCACGCCGTAGACGATCAGCACGATGGAAGGCGGAATCAAAAGTCCCAGCGTAGAGGCACTGGCCAGCGTGCCAATCGCCATGTTGCTATCGTAGCCCCGCCGCTCGAGCTCCGGCAGGGTCATCTTGCCTACCGTTGCGCAGGTGGCAGCCGAAGAGCCGCACACCGCGGCAAACATGCCGCTGCCAATGATGTTGGTATGCAAAAGGCGCCCCGGCAGGCGGTTTAACCAGGGAGACAGACCGCGGAACATATTATCGGCGAGCCCCGAACGAAACAGAATTTCGCCCATCCAGATAAACATGGGCAGCGCGGTAAGGTCCCACCCATAGCTGGCCCCCCAAAAATCAGAGGCCAGGATAGAAGCTGGTGAAAACGAGCTGAAGAATTCGAGTGCTATCCAGGCAGTACCAATCAGCGCGAAGGCGATCCAAACCCCGCTCCCTAGTAACAGTACAAGCGTAAAAATGGTGGCGAGACTTAGTAGCAGCACGATGAGCTCTCCAATTTAGAGGGCAGGTGAGTGAAGGTCGCCATTTAGTGGCCCTCGCTTTCATCTGGGGCCGTCGCTTCGCGAAAACTTGAAGGGTCGCGAATAGCGATACGCACCGCCATGAACAACGCTTCAGCCAGCGCCAGACAGAACAGCCCTACACTGGTCGCAAGTACCAGCTGGGGAATCCAGAGCGGAATCGACACAAATCCTGAAGACACATCGTTGTATTGAATGCTCTCTCGCGCCAGCCCCACCAGGCCATAACTGAGCATCAGGCTGATCGCCAAGGCGATGATGAGACCAAACACTTCAAACCACACACGAATGGCCGGGGGCAAACGGGTAATCAACAGCGTCACGCGAATATGGGCGTGATGCACAAAGGTGTAGGCCAAGCCCAAAAAGGTCGCGCCGACTAATAAGTAAGACGCAATTTCTGAAACGCCGGTAATACTCAGGCCTAGCCGGCTCAAACCTACCAGCACCAGCAGGGCATCTACCAAGCGGAAGGTTACCTGGAGCGCGATCAGCGCACAGATAGCCACCATGCACGCCGCCGCACCCCAAGCACCGAGGCGATAGAGTTTGTCGAATTTAAACGTCATGTTCGCAGCCTCATAAAGCGCGCGGAATAAGCAGGGGCGGTGGCATTGCCCCGACCCTGCAAGAGCCATTGAAACTGGAGATTAGCTGTCGCGTTGCTCGCGGTAGTCTTCCAGCGCCTGTTTGGCTTCGTCGTCGGCACGCGACTGCCAATCTTCAAACAGCTCATCACCGGCTGACTGCAGCGCCTCTGAAATCGCATCGTTAGGCTCTGAAACAGCGATACCGTTTTCTTGCAGAGCTTCTAAGCTCGCCTGGTTATCTTCGCGGCTCATCTCCCAACCACGTTTTTCAGCCTCAGCGGCGGCTTCCATTAGGGCTTCCTGGGTCGCTTCATCCAGGCCATCGAAACTGCGCTGGCTGATGAAGACAATGTTCTTGGGCAACCACAGGTTAGCGTCGGTGTAGTCGGTGACATAGTCCCAAGCCGCCATGGAGTTCCCAGTGGAGCTTGAGGTAATCATGGCGTCCACACGGCCAGTGCTGAAGGCGGTGGGGATATCAGACTCTTCGGTTTCAGTGGGGCTGCCGCCCAGGTTGTCGACGAAGCGCTGGGTATTGATGTTCGGGGCACGCACGCGCAGGCCTTCAAACTGCTCAGGGTCGGTGAGCGGCTCTGATGTGTAGATCCCTTGTGCAGGCCAGGCGACCGCGTAGAGCGGAATCAACCCTTCATAGGCGAAGAGCTCGGTGATCATGGGCTTGGTGGCTTCCCACAACGCGTAAGCATCGTCGTAACTGCCAGCGACCCCTGGCAGTGTGTCCACTTCGAAAATGGGATCATCATTGGAAAGTACCGACAGGAAGACTTCGCCCGCATCGATAGTGCCGCGACGCACAGACGGTTTGATCTCTCCGTGTGCCACAAGAGAGCCACCGCTATGCACGGTAATGGTTAATTCGCCGTCCGTCGCCTCGGCGACATCTTCGGCAAACTGCTTGGTATTTTGGGTGTGGAAGCTGGCATCACCGTACGGCGTGGCCATGGTCCACTCTGCGGCGTGCGCCGTGACCGTTAAACCGCAGGCGGTGGCTAGAAGCAGTGTGGAAGTTAATGTCTTGCGCATTGTGAGAACCCTCTTATTTCTATTAATAGTATTGTGCTAACCGTATGGTGCTAACAGTGTGGTGCTTTGGTGGTACCAGAGGAGGCGCGGGTGGCAACCCAACGCCCGGAGAAAAGTGTTGTGGTCATATCGGCACGGCGCGCCTGCGCATAGCCGCAAGCGCACTCTTGGGCCAGCCGAGCCACACCGCGACAAAAGCGCGGATGGTTAGCGTGGCGCCATATCACATCATAGTGCATCGCCGGTAACGGCACCGGCAGTTCAAGCCGGTAAAGCTCCCCTCGCTGCCACTCTTCCAGCACGGTCGCCACCGGCAAGGCACCAATCCCCAGCCCTTCCGTGGTCATGCGGACTATCGTCATCAACGTGCTGACGCTATGAATTCGGGGGCTGGCCACGCCCTGCTCTGCCAGGTAATTCACTAATTCTGTATAGGGACGCGCCAGCTTGCCGAAGGAAATAAACGGCAGTTGCCTACCCCAAATGTCGGCGCTTTCGCTAAGTAACGGCGCATGCCGGGGGGAGACGAACATCCCCATCTCATAAGGGCTCAACGACTCATAATCGATCTGCTTCTGAGGTGAATAACCATTCATCGCCAGCACGATATCCAGCTCGTTGCCGCGTAGCCGCTCATTGAGCACCGGTGAGTAATCCACCGTTAGCTCGATAGTCAGACGTGGGTAGCGCTCGGTGAGCCTGCGCATAAACTCGGGAAACCAGCTATGGGCAATCGTTTCAATCGTGCCGAGCCGCAATGGTGCAGAAAACGCCTCTTCATCATCGAAAAGCCTCATTGCCTCGTCACGCTGGTGCAGCATTCGTTCAGCGTGCACAAAGAACTCGCGGCCCCGCATGGTGGGCTGAACGGGCCGGGCGGCACGCTCTAGCAGCAGCTCCCCCACGGCGGTTTCAAGACGTGAAATACGCTCAGAAACTGAGGGCTGGGTCAGGTGCAAACGGGTCGCCGCCTTACGGAAGGAGCCAAGCCTCACCGCCCATACAAATGCCTCAAGTTCCTTAAAATCGAGCATAGTGACACGCCTACGAATGACTTTTGAGAGTGACTAAGCGCCGTCTTGCTGGCACGCAACGCTGATTGCTTTGTGCTGATGCTCGTGAACACAAGATCACTATGCAACTTCGAGACCATCTTCGGCAGCGCTGTTTCATCAACGTTATTATCACGCCTCGCCCTTACTGTGATAAGCGTATCGTGCCCAAGCGTCAACCATTTTTCCACCAAATAACAATATGATAGAAGCACCCGATAGTTAGTATCGTCAAAAACGATTGGCACTGAGCTTGCCGTGTTCATATATTGGTGGTGGATTACAAATTAGCTTCAGCCAAGTCAACGCATCCACTGCATCAACGACAGGAGTCGCTATGGCCATCCCCCTGCTTAATTGCGATATGGGCGAAAGTTTCGGCAACTGGACTATTGGTTTAGATGCTGAGGCGATGCCTTATGTCGATTGCGCCAACATCGCCTGCGGCTTCCACGCGTCTGACCCCCATGTAATGCGACGCACCGTCAAGCTGGCGGTACAAAATGACGTACGCATTGGCGCGCATCCTGGTTACCCGGATTTAATGGGGTTTGGGCGCCGTTCCATGGCCTGCTCGGCCGAAGAAGCGGAAGACATGGTGCTCTACCAGGTCGGCGCCCTGGCAGGCATTTGCCAAGCCGAAGGCGCACGGCTCAGCTACATCAAACCCCACGGGGCGCTGTATAACGACATGGCTGCCAACCCGGCGCTGCTTGAAGGCGTCATGCGCGCCGTGCGTGCATATGACGCCAGCCTGCCGCTAATGATCATGTCGACCGCCAATCCCGAGCCGCACCGCGAGCTAGCCGCTAAATTGGGTATTACCCTGTGGTTTGAAACCTTTGCCGACCGCGCTTACGACGCCAACGGCCACCTGGCTTCGCGCCGGTTACCCAACGCCGTGCACCACGACCAGAATACCATCGTTAACCAAGCGGTAATGCTGGCCAAAGGCGAGCCGCTCACCGCACTCGACGGCACACCGCTACAGTTAGCCTGCGACACGCTCTGCGTTCACGGCGACAACCCGGAGTCCGTGGCGGCCGTGCGCGCCATTCGCGAGGCCTTTCAGGCGCTGGAGAAAGCGTGAAACCAGGCATTGAAACAACACAAATTGAAGCGATCTGCATTAAAATTCGCATTGAAACCGCCGCCATGGATGCCTTGATGGTGCGACTGTTCGACACCATCGACGAGGCCAACATGGCTTGGGTGATCGCCGCCGACCAAGCGCTGCGTGGTGCTTTCGGGGCTACCTTGATTGATTTAGTGCCCTCCTACACCACACTGCTAGTCCATTACGACTGCCAGCAAATGAATCACGCCGAGGCGCTCGGTCTGATCAATAAGATGCTTTCGGGCCTCGAACCTGCCGACACCCAGGCGGGGGAGCTGCACGATATTCCCGTGTGGTATGACGAAAGCGTGGGCCCCGAGCTGCCTCTAGTCGCCAAGCGCGCAGGTTTAAGCGTCAACGAGCTTATCGAGCAGCACTGCAACCACGATTACTGCGTGTTCGCGCTGGGCTTTGCCCCCGGCTACGGCTTTATGGGCTTGGTAGATGAATCACTCGCTGCGCCGCGCTTGAAAACGCCGCGCCGCAAGGTGGCGGCAGGCAGTGTAGGTATTGCCGATCGTCAAACCGCGATCTACCCACTACTCTCGCCGGGCGGCTGGAATATTCTAGGGCGTACCAACGTGCCGCTATTCGAGCATGCCAAACGTGGCGATCCACTGTTTCGCCCCGGCGATAAGGTGCGCTTTAGAGCGATCTCCCGCGAAGAGTTCGAAGCGGACGGTGGTGACACCACGCCCATGGAGGAGCGGCCATGAGTCACGCGGTTAACAATGATGCATCAAAAGGGCTCGTGGTTAAGCAGGCGGGCCCACTGGCGCTGATTCAAGATGCCGGGCGGTTTGGCGTTGGTCATTTAGGGGTTACCCAGGGCGGCGCTGCCGACTGGATTTCATTTCGCTGGGCCAACTGGCTCTTGGGTAACGCACCCAACAGCGCCGCGCTGGAAATCGTCATGGGCGGCGGTTTGAGCTTTGAAAGCGAAAGCGAGGTGCGCCTGGCGCTAACCGGTGCTGACCTAGACGCCCAATTGGATGGCAAGCCGCTCGCGCCCAATAGCAGCTTCAAACTGCTACCCGGTCAGCGCCTGGCATTTCGCCAACCGCGCCAGGGTTTACGTGCTTATCTCGCCTTCCCCGGCGGGCTAAATGCGCCAGAAGTGCTGGGTAGCCGCGCCTGCACCGCCCGTGAACAGTTGGGCGGCCTGCATGAAGATGGCAAACCGCTAAAAGCGGGTGACCGCTTGACCTGGAAAGGCACCGCCCCGGCGGTTCGCCGTATTGCGGAAGGGCAAGGGCCGCAGATGCCGGTGTCAGGCTGCCGTCTACCCATCGTGCTCGGTTCGCAAGTCGCCGCCTTCAGCGGCCGCTCTCTTTTCCAAGCCTTCAACCAACCGTGGACCGTAGATAACCGTGCCGATCGTATGGGGGTGCGGCTGACAGGCCCCGCCCTGCACGGCGCCCTAACGGGCATCATTTCCGAAGGTATTCCGCTGGGAGCGGTACAGATCCCGCCAGACGGCCAACCCATCGTGCTGATGAACGACCGTCAGACGATTGGCGGCTACCCGCGCCTTGGAGCCATCACCCCCATCGCCTGCGCTACGCTGGCCCAGTGCCTGCCCGGCACCCAGGTGTGGCTGACGCCGGTCAGCGCCAGCCAGGCGCAAGATGATTACCGCAAGCAGTTAACGGTTTGGCGTTAAACCTGAAAAGCCCCGAGCGGGGGCTTTTGTCATGAACGTACATTACAAAAAACGACTTTACGAATTCGCCTCTTTAGCAGGCTGACGCGTTGAATAGCAGCGCTTTTTACCCAGCTCCTCCGCGATGGCGGTAAAGAAGGCATCCGCCGTGGCCTGATGAGGGTTGGTCATGAGGCTAACGCCCACAAATAGAACGCTGGCGACCAAAATCCCCCAGACACCGGCGGGCAGACCCAGCAGCGAATTGCCGGTAGCGTACATCAGCAGTACAAACGCGCTGGTGCCCATCACACTGGTCAATACACCGGCAGCGGTGCCACGTTTCCAGTAGAAGGCGCCGATCAGGGCAGGCACCATGGCCACTAGGCCAGAGGAAGCCGCCACCGACAGCACTGCAATCAGGTCAAGCTGCAGCTCGGCAAAGGCCAGCGCCATCAATGCAATCACCGGCACCACGAACTTACCCACCAGCAATTGGCGTTTTTCACTAACATTCGGTTTGACGTTCGCATAGACGTCGCGGGACACCATGGACGCCAGGGTCAGCATGATCGAATCGATAGTAGATACCGCAGCCGCCATGATGCCGATCATCACGATCACCCCTAATACAGGCGGAACAAACTCCGAGGCCAGCAGCGTGGGCGTTGCCAAATCAGCGCTTGCCAGGCCGGGGAAGGCCGCCAGAGCTGAGAAACCCCAAAGTACGGAAACCATGGTGTAGATGAAACCAAACACCAAGAAACCGATCAGCATGTGGCGCATCGAGCGCAGCGACGAAGGCATGAAAAGGCGCTGGCTGACCTGCGGATTGGAGAGACTAAAAAAGAACCAGGGAATGGTAAGTCCCAGGAAGGTGACAAAGCTGAACAGCCCGGGGCCGGGTACCGTCAGTGACTGCGGGTGTTCCGTTGCCAGCGTATCGAAGAGCGTGCTAAAACCGCCCAAGCCCTGAATCACAAAGAGCGCCACCAGGGTGGAAGCCACAATCATCATGATGGCCTGGAGCGAGTCGGTCCACATCACCGAACGAATGCCCGCGATATAGGAAAAGAAGATGGCGATCACCGTGGCCAGCAATACCCCGGTGGTAAAGGAAATCGAGCCGTCAGTAATCCCCTGCAACAGGTAACCGACGCCAGCGAGCTGAACGGCCGAATAAGGAATCAGAAAGATACAGCTGGCAATGGAGACGGCCATGGCCACCTGCTTGCTATGGTAGCGGTGTCCCAGCATCTCGCTGGGCGTCACATAGCCGAACTTCTTGCCGACGGCCCAGAATTTGGGGCCGAAAACGGCCACCAGAGACACACCGGCGAAATAGATGATTTCAAAACCCAGCGCCCCAACGCCGCCCGCATAGGTAAGACCTGCCAAGCCCACCATCATAAAAGCGCTATATGTCGTGGCACTGTAGCTCAGCGCCGAGACAAAGCCATTCATTTGCCGGTTGCCCAAAAAGTAGCCCGACATGCTCTCCGAGGCCCCTTCTGCCGGGCGTTGGCGAGACATCAGCGCAATGCCGATCGCGATCAGTAAGTAGATAGCGATAGACCACCAAATCAGCGACTCAGTCATCGCCATGTTCCTTAAAGTCTTGAGTGATATATACGTTCAGAGCAATGATGACTAACCCAGCCAACGCCCAAAACAAAAAGCTGCCGTACCATCGCGAGATACCATTTAACAGCGTATAAGGCACTAAATAGCAAAGTAAGACCACCGCCCATACTAGCCATATCCGTTTACGGCGTTCCATAGCCATCCTCTTTTTGTATCATCAGGATAATGTGCATGTTGGGGTAGCAAAGCCGGCTGGCTACCCATGCCTGGGACAGGCTTCACCATCATACTGCCTAACGATATTGCTTGCTCACCCCGCCCCCACCAGCGGGCAACAGCCTATTAAAATGAAGGCCGACTGCTGTGATGGCGGCTAACTCACTTATAAACGTAAAAAGCATAAGTTTTACCCATCCGCCCTTTACCCCTGACAGCGTTCGCGAGATTCTAGAAGCCTCCCACAACCATCCCTTGGAGGCCGTTAGTTAATGCATCATCTTGATCTGCAGGTTATTGAACGCGCATTGAAATGGGCTAATGAAGGGCTGACTGTATGGCTCTGCACGGTGTTGAAAACCTTTGGCTCCTCACCCCGCGAGCCAGGGGCGATGCTGGTCGCGTCTTCTACGGGAGCGTATATCGGCTCATTATCGGGCGGCTGCGTGGAAGAGGACTTCATCGACCGCCTGCAGAGCGGCGATTTCGACAAGCCTGTTCAACAAATACGTTATGGCGACGGCGATAGCGCTGCTTCGGTTCGCTTGCCCTGCGGCGGCAGCCTGGAGGTGCTCGTTGAACAACTGGCCCCCTCTGCCGACAACCTCGTTCACCTTGAAGTGATGCATGCCACCTTGCTGGGCCAACAGCCGCTCACTCGCTGTATCTCATTGTCCGATGGGCGCAAGCGCTTCAACCCATCCACATTGTCAGAACCTGCCGTTACTTTTGATGCCACCAGCGTCAATGTCCGCATTGGCCCAGCGCTACGGCTGATCATTGCCGGCATCTCTTCGGTCACTTCGCCCTGCGCCCTGTTTGCCCAATCGCTCGGTTTTGAAGTCATTGTCTGCGACCCCAACGATGATGCTCGCAAGAATTTCGACGTGCCTGGCGTGGAAGTGCAAGCGGTACTACCTTCCGTTTTTATCGCCTCGGGCGGCTGCCATGTCAATACAGCAGTGGTCGCGTTGACTCATGATCCGCGTATTGATGACCTGGCGATGATCGAAGCCGTCCGCACTGAGGCATTTTACATTGGCGTGATGGGGTCTCAGCAAACGTCGCAACAGCGAGCAGCACGACTATTGCGCTCCGGTGGCCTGAAAGACACTCAGCTGGAAAGGATTACCATGCCGATTGGTCTCAATTTAGGCAGCAAAACACCGTCCGAGATTGCATTAGCAGTCATGGCCGATATTGTGCGCCTCTACCGTGGCAAAACGCGACATGAATTGTAAACGTTGAGTTGTAACAACAGCGCGTCGCCGAGCGACGCCTGAAATCTCGCGAGTCTTATTCCATATGCAAAAGCGTATAAAGCGCTTCGCTGGCATGGCGTTCATCACGCTCGTCGATGCTGCCCACGCCCATTTCACGGTCATTGTCGTACACCACAAAGACACGCTCATGATCCAGCACCGCCAGCCCTTCTGCCTTGTGCTCGAATTCAAAAGGAGTGCCGTCCATCCCGAGTATCAAGGCAGGCGGCTCGCCAGTGGTGAGGTTATCCAGCTCCATCAGCCATAGGTAGCCGCCAATGCGTGCGACGTTATCAACCTCCGTTTCAAAGCTGGTCATCAGATAAAGCCGATGGTGGTAAGGGTCATACTCAAGACTCGACAACCCGCACTCAATCGCTACTCCTTCATGCTCAGTCGGTTCAAAAGCGTAGAGTTCGCGCAACTCATCGATAAACTCGAGATTGCCAGACGCATTCACCACATAGTGGGCACCTACCACACGGCTCACATAGGCGAAGTCATCATGGCGCTGTCCCTGCTCGCGTACGCCGAAAAGCAGTAGCCCATCGCCTAGTTCGCCCGGTACTGCGGCAAGTCCTTCAATCTTGTAGTAAGGCAAACCAATCGCATTATTCAACTTGTTGCGTAACTCCAACGACCCTTCAACCCCGTCACGCGGGTCAGGGTCCACCGCCTGCACCTTTTCAGGCTCCCCCAGCGGCCAAATCAATAAATGATTGTAGGCATTTAGATCATGGGTCACGTCATCAATCCGATCAAAACCGGTCGTGGCCAATACATGCTTACCATCGGCGGTCAGGGCGAAGTCTTCATACTTCACCGCCCGCTTGATCAGCGGCGTTGTAAAATACTCAAGCTGCGAATCATCCGGCCCGTCATCCGTCATGGGCAAGGCAAAGACCGCGGAACGATGCTCACCAGGAATCGGCTTATCGCTGGCCAACAGTAACCGCTCACCGTCGTACATAACCGCCGACACTTCGGCATTGGCGAGTTTGCCCTGCTCATCGCGAAGGCCAACGGGGAAGCAGTGAATACTGCCCTGCTGCAAGATTCTGGCTTTCTGCATCGTTATGCTCCTTTAGGAAGTCTTTAACAGAGACAGTGCTTATGCTGAAAAACTCCATTACTCAAATAGTCGCTGCTGTGAGATGGGTGGCGATTACCCACGATACCCCTCCCACACTACTCAAAACGCTCATAAAAAAACCCGCATCCTGGGATGCGGGTTATTTGCTAGCACTAACGTGTTTAGTGCTTACGCGACATCAAAGCGATCCGCGTTCATCACTTTCGTCCAGGCAGCAACGAAGTCTTTGACGAATTTCTCGTCGTTGTCGTCCTGGGCGTAGACTTCCGCGTAGGAACGCAGCAGCGAGTTAGAACCGAACACCAGGTCAACGCGAGAAGCAGTCCACTTAACGGCATCCGTTTGACGATCACGGATCTCGTAAGTGTTTTTACTCACCGGCTTCCAGGTGTTGCCCATATCGGTCAGGTTAACGAAGAAGTCGTTGGTCAACTGGCCTTCGCGGTCGGTGAATACGCCATGCTTGGTGCCACCATAGTTGGTGCCCAGCACACGCATGCCGCCGAGTAATACCACCATTTCAGGCCCTGTTAGCCCCATCAGTTGAGCGCGATCCAGCAGCAGCTCTTCCGGCTTCACGACGTAGTCTTTCTTCTGCCAGTTGCGGAAACCGTCGGCCAGCGGCTCTAGCGGCTCGAAGGATTCGCCGTCAGTCATCTCGGCAGAAGCATCGCCACGGCCTTTCAAGAAAGGTACGCGAACGTCATAGCCTGCGGCTTTAGCGGCTTTTTCGATCGCTACACTGCCGGCCAGAACGATGACGTCGGCAAGGCTAGCGCCGGTGTCAGCAGAAATTTTCTCGTACACGGCTAAGACGCTGGCGAGACGCGCAGGCTCGTTGCCTTCCCAATTCTTCTGGGGCGCCAAGCGAATGCGCGCACCGTTGGCACCGCCGCGCATATCAGAGCCGCGGTAGGTGCGGGCGCTGTCCCACGCGGTGCTAACCATATCGCTGATGCTCAGGCCAGCGTCGGCGATTTTCTGCTTAACCACTTCTTCGCTGTAGTCGGTGCTGCCAGCCGGAATCGGATCCTGCCAGATCAAGTCTTCAGCGGGCACTTCCGGGCCAATGTAGCGTGCTTTCGGACCTAGGTCACGGTGAGTCAGCTTGAACCACGCCTTGGCGAAGGTCTTCTTGAAGTACTCCGGATCCGCCATGAATTTTTCACAAATGGCGCGGTAGGTCGGATCCACCTTCATGGCCATATCCGCATCGGTCATGATCGGATTGTGGCGAATGGAGGGGTCGCTGGCGTCAACCGGCTTATCCTCTTCCTTAATGTCGATAGGTTCCCACTGGTGAGCACCGGCCGGGCTTTTGCGCAGTTCCCACTCGTGGCCGAACAACAGGTCGAAATAGCCCATGTCGAACTTGGTGGGGTGAGTGGTCCAGGCACCTTCAATGCCCGATGTAACGGCATTGCTCGCCTTGCCACCCATGGTCGGGTTGCCCCAGCCAAAGCCCTGGTTCTCAACATCAGAGGCTTCTGGCTCAGCCGCCAGCGCTGCCGCGTCGCCGTTACCGTGGCACTTACCCACGGTGTGGCCACCGGCAGTAAGGGCAGCCGTCTCTTCGTCATTCATTGCCATGCGGGCAAAGGTTTCGCGAATCTGCTGACCGGTTTTCAGCGGGTCGGGCACACCGTTAACGCCTTCCGGGTTGACGTAGATAAGCCCCATCTGAACCGCAGCAAGCGGGTTTTCCATGGTTTCTGGCTTTTCAACATCGCCATAGCGCTCGTCAGAAGGCGCCAGCCACTCTTTCTCATCGCCCCAGTAGATATCTTTTTCGGGTTCCCAGATATCCTCACGGCCAAACGAGAAGCCGTAAGCAGGCAGCCCCATGGATTCATAGGCAACGGTACCGGCCAGGATCATCAGATCGGCCCAGCTAATTTTATTGCCGTACTTCTTCTTGATTGGCCACAGTAGACGACGCGCCTTATCAAGGCTGACGTTATCCGGCCAGGAGTTGAGGGGTGCAAAACGCTGGCTACCGGTACCGCCGCCGCCACGACCGTCGGCAAGACGGTAGGTACCAGCAGAATGCCATGCCATGCGGATCATAAGACCGCCGTAGTGACCCCAATCAGCTGGCCACCACGACTGGCTGTCAGTCATCAGCGCGTGGACGTCTTGCTTGAGCGCGTCAAAATCGAGTTTTCTGACCTCTTCCCGATAGTCAAAATCCGCATCCATCGGGTTCGACTTACGGTCTTGCTGGTGCAAAATATCCAGGTTGATTCCTTCAGGCCACCAGTCTTTATTCGACGTACCTGTGGAAGTATTACCACCGTGCATTACAGGACATTTACCACTCATCACGCTCTCCCATCACTTTATTTTGTGTTAGCTACTTTTTTCTTGGTGGCGCTCGCTTTCGAACTACCAAGTCAACTGACGTTGAGCGTCCCGAACAGTGCCTTTGCTACTAGTACGGACGCATCATGAACTTGGTACTTTTTAAAGCAGTTCCCTTATAGCCACAATTTACTTTTTGCGACTGCTCCAATAGTTTTTACCCATCGCACTCTGCTTCACCTAACTAAACGGTGAATTCTTCTGTATCGATATCCGCCTGCTGCGCCTCGCTATAACGGGCACCCACGACTTGGTCGGGCGTCATCATGGCATCCAACTGCTGCATTGCGGTGACATCCAGGCGCAGCGATTCCGCCGCTAAGTTTTCCCGCATATGATCAGGCGAGCGGGTACCCGGAATGGGAATAATGTCGTCGCCTTTGGCCTTCAACCAGGCCAGTGCCAGCTGCCCCGGCGTTCCGCTCAAGGCCTGCGCCAGCGCCGCAAGGCGTTTAAATAGTTTTATATTATGCGGGTAGTTCTCGGCGCTGAAGCGCGGCATATTACGGCGCATATCGCCCTCTTCAAGGCGCGCAGGATCTTGAATGGCGCCGGTTAAGAAGCCTCGCCCCAGAGGACTAAATGCGACCATGGCCGCGCCCACCTCTCGGCACGCATCGATCAGGGCGATTTCAGGGTTGCGCGTCCACAATGAGTATTCCGACTGTACGGCTGCGATAGGATATTCAGTTGCCGCACGGCGCAATGTTAGCGCAGAGATTTCCGACAACCCCACGCCTCCAATTTTGCCCTCTTCCATCAAGCGCCCTAGCGCGCCGACGCTCTCTTCAATGGGGACCTGGCGATCCAAGCGGTGCAGGTAGTAGAGATCCAAATGATCGGTACGCAGGCGCGCAAGGCTTGCTTCGCACTGTTTGCGCAGTGTTGCCGGGCGGCCGTCAATAACGCGTTTGCCTGACTCAGGGTCCATCGCCATGCCGCATTTACTGGCCAGAAAGAGCTGATGCCGCTTGCCCTCCAAAGCGCGCCCGACCACTTTCTCATTGGCTGTGGCGCCGTACAGGGTGGCAGTGTCAAAGTGGCGATAGCCCATCTCAAACGCCTCATCCAACGCTCGTATGGCCGCGTTTTCAGGCACGATGCTGCCATAACCGTGGGAGAGGTTCATACAGCCCAGGCCAATAGACGGGGCATTAACAGCATTAAGGCGTTGGAAAAAACTCGTCATAGCAACTCCTGGTGTTAACAAAATAGTTTCATCATCTTTCACCGCCAAACTGCAGCGCAGCTAAGTGGCGATAGAGTGGGCTGGTGGTGATCAATTCGTCGTGGGTGCCCGCCGCGATTAGCTTTCCACCATCAAGCACTAGCAAGCGGTCGGCAGCAATAACGGTAGCGAGCCGATGGGCGATCACAATACTGGTGCGCCCCACCATCAGCCGATCCAGCGCCTGCTGTACCAGCCGCTCGCTTTCCGCATCCAAGGCGCTGGTGGCTTCATCCAGCAGCAGCACCGCCGGATTTTTGAGCAGCGCTCGGGCGATAGCGAGCCGCTGACGCTGGCCACCAGAAAGCTGCACTCCGCCAGGGCCAAGAGGCGTATCAAAGCCCTGGGGCAGCGCTTCGATAAACTCGAGGGCGCTGGCATCCTGAGCGGCGATGCGCAGCCGCTCATTGTCCGCTTCAGGATCGCCATAGCGAAGATTATCGGCCACCGAGCCACTAAACAGCACCGGCTCCTGGGCTACCAACCCCATGGCGCGCCGTAATGCAGCAAGGTCTAAGTCACGGACATCGATCCCATCCAGCGTTATACGCCCTTGACTGGGGTCATAAAAGCGCAGCAGCAGTGCCAACAGGGTGCTTTTACCCGCGCCTGATGGGCCCACCACCGCTACCCGTTCTCCCGGCTGAATATGCAGATCAAAGCCGTCGAGCGCTGGCGTTTCCCGGCCGGGGTAGGTGAAGCTGACGCTCTCCAGCACGATGTCACCTTTTGATGGCATCGGTAGGTGATGGGGATTCGCCGGTGACTGGATAGCGGGCTGAGTATCGAGCAGCTCCAATAAGCGTTCCGCCGCCCCTGCCGCACGCTGCACATCTCCCGCGACTTCAGCCAAGGTGGCGATAGCCCCCGCTGCCAGCACGGCATAAAAAATAAACGCCGACAGCTCGCCCGCACTCATGGAGCCATCTAACACCGCCTGTCCACCCTGCCAGAGCATTAAGCCAACCGCCGTAAACACCACTAGCATGGCGATCCCGGTCAACCAGGCGCGTTGCTGGGTTCGCTCGACGGCGCTGCCGAATGCCTGCTCCACGCGCTGACCGTAGCGGGTTTTATCCGCCGCTTCGTGGGTAAACGCCTGAAGGGTTCGAATACCGCTCAGCGCCTCTTCGGCATAGCGGCCCAGTTCAGCCACACGGTCCTGGCTGGTGCGGGAAAGTCGCCGCACCCGGCGGCCGTACCACACAATCGGTAACAGCGTGGCGGGGATGCCAATCAACACCATCGCCGAGAGCCACGGCTGCGTCACCAGCATTAACACCACCGCCCCCACCAGCATGACCAGATTGCGCAGCGCCAGCGACACCGAAGAGCCAAACAGGCTCTGCAGTACGCTGGTATCGGCGGTTAATCGTGAAGCGATTTCCCCCGCAGCGCGCCCGTCGCTTGCGCTCTCAAAAAAGCTGGGTTCCAGGGTGATCAAGTGATCGAACACCCGCTGGCGCAAGTCGGCAGCCAAACGCTCGCCAATCCAGGTGACTTGGTAGTAACGCAGCGCGGAAGCGAACGCCAACACCGTTACTACCACCAGCATCAACACCAGCGCTTGGCCTAGCGCCTGTGCATCGGCATCTAAAAAGCCGCGATCAATGACTAAACGCAGCCCGTTGCCTAGCAGCAGTACGCTGCCCGAGGCCAATAACAGCGCCAGACCTGCCAGGGCCAAACGTAGCCGATAAGGACGTAGTAGCCCCAGCAAGCGCAACAGCACGCGGGGGTTAGGGCGTTGATTCATGGAAATAAATGCTCAACAAAGAGAGGCAGTACTCGACCATAGCAGGAGTGCCATTGCCATGCACAGAATCAAAAAAGCCCGCGATCTCTCGCGGGCTCAGTACCGAATGGTTAGGCCTAGACCTAATCAATCAGCGGCAACAGCGTATTCAAGCTATCCCGGGCATCGCCGTAGAACATGCGCGTGTTCTCTTTGAAGAACAGCGGGTTCTCGATACCCGAGTAGCCGGTGCCCTGGCCGCGTTTGCTGACAAACACCTGCTTGGCCTCCCACACCTTCAATACCGGCATACCGGCGATGGGGCTATTGGGATCTTCTTCGGCCGCAGGGTTCACGATGTCGTTGGAGCCAATCACGATCACCACGTCGGTGGTGGCGAAATCGTCATTGATTTCATCCATCTCCAGCACGATGTCGTAAGGTACCTTGGCCTCCGCCAGCAGCACGTTCATGTGCCCTGGCAAGCGGCCCGCGACCGGGTGGATACCGAAGCGCACGGTCTTGCCCGCCGCACGCAGTTTACGCACCAAATCGCTCACCGCCGTTTGCGCCTGGGCCACGGCCATACCGTAGCCCGGTACGATGATCACGCTGTCGGCATCGTTCAGGGCGCTTGCTACGCCACCGGCGTCAATCGCCACCTGCTCGCCTTCGATCTCCGCCGCAGGCCCTTGGCTGCCACCAAAGCCGCCCAAAATGACGTTGATAAAGTTGCGGTTCATCGCCTTACACATAATGTAAGAGAGAATCGCACCGGAGGAGCCCACCAGCGCGCCAGTCACAATCAGCAGGTCGTTGGAGAGCGTGAAACCGATAGCGGCCGCCGCCCAGCCGGAGTAGCTGTTGAGCATTGAAACGACCACCGGCATGTCGGCGCCGCCAATGCCCATGATCAGGTGGTAGCCGATAAAGAAGGCCAGCGCCGCCAGCACAATCAGCGTCCAGAAGCCCGCACCGTTCAGGTAGAGAATGGCCAGCAGCAGCGAGAGTACCGCCGCCCCGGCATTCAGCATATGCCCACCGGGCAACTGGCGTGGTTTACCATCGACCTTGCCAGCCAGCTTACCAAAGGCAATCACCGAGCCGGTAAACGTCACCGCGCCAATAAAGATGCCTAACACCACCTCGACTTGCAGGAACATCAGTTCGTCGGGGGCTTTGGTGGCGACCAGCGCGGCGAAGGCGGAGAACTGATCCAACGATGCCTCGGCGGCACGCGCGGCCATCACCCGGCGGCGCTCTAAATCCGCGCTCCAGGCCACCAATACCGCCGCCAAGCCCACAAAGCTGTGGAGTGCGGCCACCAGCTGAGGCATTTCGGTCATCTCGACCTTGCCCGCCACGTAGGCGCCAATACCAGCGCCAATCAGCATCATCGGGATCAGCCACCAGTAACCGCCAATGCCTGGGCCGAGAGCAGTGAAGAACACCGCCACCGCCATGCCCACGATGCCATACCATACGGCCCGCTTGGCTTTCTCCTGGTTACTCAAGCCGCCCAGCGACAGAATAAACAACACACTTGCCGCAATTGCCGCGGCAGATACGAATCCTTGCTCTAACATATCGTCTCTCCGCCGCTTAGGATTTTTGGAACATGGCCAGCATCCGGCGTGTCACCAGGAAGCCACCCACGATATTGATTGATGCGATCAGTACTGAAATCGCCGCCAGCACGCTCACCACTGCGCTGCCGGAGCCAATCTGTAGAATCGCCCCCAAAATAATGATGCCCGAGATCGCATTGGTCACCGCCATTAGCGGGGTATGCAGCGAGTGGCTCACTTTCCAAATCACCTGGAAGCCGATAAAACAGGCCAGTACAAAGACAATAAAGTGCTGCATAAAGGACGCTGGCGCAACTTGGCCCAGCAGCAGCATCAGCACACCGCCAACGGCTAACAGACTCACTTGGCGCTTGGTCTGCGCTTTGAAGGCGGCTAGCTCAGTAGCCTTTTTTTCTTCCGGCGTGGGCTCTTTCTCTTTCTTCTTCGGCTTAGCGGCAGCAATCGCTTTTACTTTGGGCGGCGGCGGCGGGAAGGTGATTTCGCCCTGATGCGTCACTGTGGCACCACGAATCACGTCGTCGTCCATATTGTGATTGATCACGCCCTCTTTGTCGGGCGTCAGGTCAGTCAACATATGACGGATATTGGTGGCGTATAGCAGCGATGACTGCGTTGCCATGCGCGAAGGGAAGTCGGTATAACCGATCACCACGACGCCGTTATCCGATACCACGCGCTCATCAGGCTTGGTCAGGTCGCAATTACCGCCCTTCTCGGCGGCCAAATCGATTACCACCGAACCCGGCTTCATCGCCGCGACCATATCTTCCAGCCACAGCTTGGGCGCAGGCTTGCCAGGAATCAGCGCCGTGGTAATCACGATATCCACATCGGCTGCCTGCTCGCGGAAGCACGCAAGCTGCTTTTCTCGAAACTCTGGGCTTGAGGGTGAGGCGTAGCCACCGCTTTCAGAACCGTCCTGGCTATCCTCGAAATCGAGGAACAGGAATTCGGCGCCCATGGATTCAATCTGCTCAGAAACCTCGGGGCGCACGTCAAAGGCGCGTACGACGGCACCCAGGCTGGTGGCCGTGCCGATCGCCGCCAAACCGGCCACACCGGCACCAATCACCAGCACTTTGGCCGGCGGCACTTTACCCGCCGCGGTTACCTGGCCGGTGAAGAAGCGACTAAAGTTATTACCCGCCTCGATCACCGCACGGTAGCCGGCAATATTGGCCATGGAGGAGAGCGCGTCCATCTTCTGCGCCCGTGAAATCCGCGGCACCATATCCATGGCGATGACAGTAGCGCCCTGGGCCTTGCATTTCTCCAGCAGCGCTTCGTTTTGCGCTGGCCAGAAGAAGGAAATCAGCGTTTGACCTTTACGCAGCCGCTCGGCCTCTTCATCAGAGGGCTCGCGGACTTTAATGACCACCTCAGCGTCGCGCCAGAGCGCGTCAGCCCCGTCCACCACGGTAACGCCAGCATCGCGATAAGTGTCGTCATTAAAGCCCGCGGCCAAGCCAGCGCCGGTTTCCACTAAGCACTCGTGGCCTAGCTTCTGAATCTGTTTGGCGCTCTCAGGGGTCAGCGCGACACGCGCTTCCCCCTGGGCACTCTCCTTCGGTGCACCTATTTTCACTCGCGTTCTCCCATTATTGATAGTTCTGCCCCGCCACTACCCAGCTGGGCGCGACACTATAACGACGTCATTCATAACGCCTTTTAGCAGTCTAGGATCTAACGGGGTGACTGCCAGATACTATTCAACCTTTGATACAACAGCGTTGTTTAATTACAACATGGGTAGTGTGCATGATGGCTAACCTAACGTCTAAACTCGTTAGCAAACTCAATAAGCACTTGATAGAGCCACACGTTAGCAGGATCGTTGGCATACAGCCCATGCTGAATCAGGGTCATTTTCAACGATGGTAGCTCCTTGGGTGGCTCCACCAAGCGCACCGGCAGCATGGTCACAAAGCGCTCCGCCATTTGCCGCGGCAGCGTCATGATCGCTTCAGTCAGCGCCACTACGCGGGCCGCCGCAATGTAGTTAAGGTTTTTAGAGATCACCCGCCGGGTTAAGCCGTGCTGCGCTAAACAGCTATCAATGTTGCTGGGCAGCAGGCCGCTGATATCAGCCAGTTCCACATGGGGCTCTCGGGCAAACTGCGCAATATCCAGCGACTCTCCTACGCGCTCGTTATGGCTAGCGGCTAGGCAGACCAGTTCCTCGTCCATCCACGGAGTCTGAATCACGCCGCTGGGTAGCACGCTTTGACTATCCAGCCCGACAACCATATCCGCTTGGCGCTGCTCTAACCCCTCGCTCAACACTTCCTGGGTAATGAGCTCAATGGAAAAACTGATACCCGGCGCATAGGCCAGCAGTTGACTAAGAAACGTTGGGTACATCACTTCTTCAAAATAGTCCGTCGTCGCCAGCGTAAAACGACGGGTGCTATTGGCGGGTGAAAACAGCGCAGGCGGCGCCAAGCCTTCCCTCAACAGCGCCAGCGCCTGCTGTACGACTGGCTGCAGCGCCTGTGCCCGTGGGGTTGGTTGCATGCCCTTTTCGGTACGAATAAACAGCGGGTCATCCAGTGACTCACGCAGGCGTTTTAGCGAATGGCTCAAGGCTGGCTGGCTCAAATAAAGTCGTTCAGCCGCGCGCGTAACGTGGCGTTCACGCATGAGCGCCTCGAATACTAACAACAGGTTTAAATCAAATTGGCGGAGCGAACGCATAACGACTCACTATTGATAGGACGAATGATTTCATTCTAAACATTCATTTTATTCATCGCTAAAAATTCCTTATCGTCGCGCTTCTTTGTAGCCAACACCCCTGCGCCAGCCGCACTTTTACTGCACGCCGATAGGAGAACACTCTAGGTGAACCAATCGCAGATCATGCCCAGCCTGTTTGGTGATGTTATCTCCACGTTCATGGGCGTGCCCAAAGCCACTGACCCGCACGCGACGGACGCTGAGGTCGTGGTGAGCGGCGTGCCCTTTGATCTGGCGTGTTCCGGCCGTGCAGGTACTCGCATGGGGCCGAATGCTATTCGTCAAAGTACCGCTAACTTGATCTGGGAAGGCAAACGCTGGCCCTGGGATTTTGCCTTGGAAGAGCGCCTCAAGGTATGTGATTCAGGCAACGTGGATTACGCCTACGGCGAGCCCGAAAGTTTGGTCGATAATCTGGAAAATCACGCCCAGCACTGGCTAAGTGCGGGCAAAAAAATGCTCACCCTGGGCGGCGACCATTACATTAGCCTGCCGCTACTGCGCGCTCACGCACGTGTGCACGGGCCGCTGGCACTGATTCACTTTGACGCCCACACCGACACCTACGAGCAAGGCACGCGCTTCGACCACGGCACTATTTTCCATCACGCCCTCAAAGAGGGATTGGTCGTGCCCGAGCACTCGCTGCAAATTGGCATTCGCACCAGCTATGACCGCCACAATCACCCTTATGAAGTGCTGGATGCGGACTGGGTCAACGACCACGGTGCCGCCGCTGTACTGGAGCGTATTCGCGCCAAAGTGGGTCATCTTCCTGCTTACGTCAGCCTGGACATTGATGGCCTGGACCCCGCCTACGCCCCCGGCACCGGCACCCCGGTCTGCGGAGGCATGTCTACCGACCTGATGCTGAAAGTCATTCGCGGCATGGTGGGCATGGAGTTAGTTGGCATGGATGTGGTGGAAGTCAATCCTGCCTACGATCACGGCGACATTACGTCGCTCGCTGCTGCGACGTTAGGGCTTGAGTTTTTGTATACGTTGGCGGCGTCTAAAGGCGTTTGATAGTTAGCCCCCGCCGTCTCTTGGCTTTTATGGCATTGAGATGGCGGGGGCGAAACAGACTACCCTTGAGAGGCCGCCAGCGCTTGATCAATATCCGCCAGCAGATCGTCGATATGCTCGATGCCGATCGATAGGCGCACCATATCCGGCGTGACGCCAGCGGCTTTTAGTTCCTGCTCGTTGAGTTGGCGGTGCGTGGTAGAGGCGGGAATAGAAGAACAGCTTTTGGCATCGCCGATATTCACCAAGCGAAGAATCAGCGCCAGCGCATCGTAGAAGCGCTCACCAGCGGCCTGCCCACCTTCAATGCCAAAACTAAGAATCCCCGAGGCATGGCCGTTCATATAACGCTGGGCCAGCGCATGATCCGGATGGTTTTCCAAGCCAGCATAATGCACCCAGGTGACTAATGGATGGCTTTCCAGATGCTTGGCAACCGCTAAGGCATTGGCACAGATACGCTCGATGCGTAGCGACAGCGTTTCCAACCCCTGCAGCAGGTTCCAGGCTGCTTGAGCAGAAAGCGCCGCGCCCATATTACGTAGCGGAACCACCCGGGCGCGGGCAATAAAGGCCGCATCGCCCACATCACGGGTATAGCTCACACCGTGGTACGAGACATCAGGCTCGTTGAGTAGCGGAAAGCGGCTGGCATTCTCGGCCCAGGGAAAGGTGCCCGAATCAACAATCACACCGCCCACCGTGGTGCCGTGGCCGCCGATATATTTAGTCGCCGAGTGGACAACGATATCCGCCCCGTGCTCAATCGGCCGACATAAGAACGGCGTCGCCGTGGTGTTATCGACAATCACCGGCACTCCATGACGATGCGCCGCTTCAGCGAGCTTTGTTAGGTCGACCACGCCACCCGAGGGGTTACCAATGCTTTCGCAGAAAACCGCTTTGGTACGCTCATCGATCAGCGCTTCGATGCCATCAATATCGTCTTTGTCGGCAAAACGCACCTGAATGCCTTGGCGCGGCAAGGTGTGGGCAAACAGGTTGTAGGTACCGCCATACAGCTCGCTGATCGAGACAATGTTATCGCCCGCTTCAGCAATGGTCTGGATCGCATAGGTGATCGCTGCCATTCCCGATGCCACCGCTAGCCCAGCGATACCGCCTTCCAACGCGGCTACCCGCTGCTCCAACACGGCGCAGGTCGGGTTCATAATGCGCGAGTAAATGTTTCCTTCGACTTTAAGATCAAAAAGATCCGCCGCGTGCTGCGCGTTATCGAATGAAAACGACGTGGTTTGATGAATTGGCACCGCCACGGCGTTTTGTGAATCAGGCGAATAGCCATGGTGAAGAGCAATGGTTTCTGGCTTCATGAGAACGGCTCGCTATTTTGTTATTGAGATCCGCTAGTGATCCTAAACAAGCACTGAAGGGAAGGCCAATAATCGTTTAGCCTTCCGAGCCAACGTCATGCTTAACAGTGAAGGCGCTCACCCATGCCACTCGCTGCGCGCCACTGCGTCATGGGCGTGGAGCCTTTTGGTATCGATGCACCATAGCCATGCCGTGCCTCAGGGTATTTCATGGCTGTACATTATGTGTTTAGTTTAGGATTAAAAGTATCGTGGCTCGCTGGATTGATCTGCAATACGAGAAGCGACGGGAGGACTTTGTTATTTCTAGGTAGGTAGATATCACCATGATTAATCGTGAAGGCATTCATCAGCGACCAGACCAAGTGATTGATATCACGGGTTGGGGTGTTCACCAAGATTATGAAGTCTTTCCAGTAGGCGCTCGCGATAAAACACTCCGCGTCTGTCCTGACCCAGCTCCTTATGATTTTTGTATGCCTGGGCACCGCTATTTATTTAAAGAAGCTATCAAAAGCGCGAAAAACTCTGATAAGCCTCGCTACCCTGACCAATACTGGTCTGAGGTGATCGCTTTTCATATTGGCAGATTAATGGGTCTTACGCTCCCTCCCGTTTTTGTTGCCATTGATTCCTCTAGAAACGAACCAGGTACAGTAAACGAATGGTTCATTGGTTATGCTGATAGCGAGGAAGATCGCTACTTTCCTGGCGGGGATTACTTGCAACGGCGTATTGCAGAGTACGATAGGGAGAAGGGGAAACAGCACAATTTAACAACCATTATCGAACTAAGCCGTGTGTTAGAGAGAGGCGGATGGCTTGCTCATGATTGGCGACAGTACTGGGGGCTTTGCCTATGTTTCGATGCGCTAATCGGCAATACTGACCGCCATCAGGAGAACTGGGGGCTGATTTGGGGAGAAAATGATCCAACGGCCCGCTACACACCTTATTTTGATAATGGCACCAGCCTCGGGCACGAGTTGCAGCCCCAGAAAATGCAGCGCATGATGCGCGACCATAACGAATTCAATGCCTACCTTAAAAGAGGGCAGCACCACATGCGCTGGGCCAAAGGCGACAAAAAGCGCCTGCCGCTTATTCAGGGCGTTACTCAGTATTGTCAGCAATTCCCTGCTATTCGACCAATACTGATAGAACGCTTACAACGTTGGTGCGATGATGACCTTAGAGACATCCTGAATGACTTAACTTACTTTGACATCCCACATCCCATTACGCAACAACGTGCTGACTTCATAGCGTTTTTGACTCTGACAAGGAGAGAGCGCCTGTTACAGGCTCTGGAGAACTGATATGCCCCGCTTAATCGAACACTTGGTAGAACCACACCGGCTGCTGCTTTATTGGCAGGCACGCGAGAGCAAAATGCGCTCTCGCCACCTAGTGGGTGAACTGTTCAAGCGGGACGATAAAGTGGTTCTGGTGTATGACCTAGACAGTCCAGAGCTGGCAGAAGCCAAACGCTTAGGCTTTCGAGGCTACCCGGCGTTTCCTATGAGGCAAGCCGAGCACAATCATCAGGTGCTGGAGGCTTTCACTCGCCGCTTGCCGCCACGCAGTCGTCGTGATTTTGGGCGTTATCTGGAACTACGCGCTATCCCAGAGGATGCCAACATTAGCGACTTCGCTTTACTGGGTTACAGTGGCGCCAAGCTACCCAATGACGGTTTTGAACTTGTTCACCCTTTCGACAATCCACCTGAAGCCTTCGAGGTATTAATCGAAATAGCAGGCTTTCGGCACGAATCACAGCTTGAGATAACAGATTTACAGGTAGGCAGCAGCGTTCAATTTGTCCCCGAACCTGAGAACCCTGTGGATGCTGATGCTATCCGCATCGAAAGCGCTGGGTGCACACTGGGCTATGTCCCGAGAGGGAACCTCGACATGCTGCACCGAATGTTAAAAGAAGGCGCGATCCTCGAAGGGGAAGTATTTCGCACCAACGGGACATCAGAACGCCCGCTTGTCTATATTCTGACGCGTCTTTTAAGAGGTGACCTACCCTTTCAAGCGCTAAAAATGCAAGCTTAGACCCATTGATGTTGAATACTCCATTATCTAGAGCTCTCCCTTGCCGCTTGCGCTTTGTATAGAGCAAGTAGGCCAGAAACAGCTCCCCCTCAATCACCAATTCCACTCAGTGCGCGCCACCGCGTCATGAGCAGAGTGGGCGCAGGGGCACACAGCCGATGCGCTGCTGCGAGGTAATGGTCACCTGACCCGACGAGAGCCTTACCGCACCGATCAGCATTTTCAGTGAGCCCCAATTCAATCCGAAGATGGTCAATAACGTGTTTGGCGATACGTCTGCTTATATCGGCGTCATGGATCCCTTGGGCGTGGGTCTGACGCTGGATGCTGGCCTTTACGATGCGTTGCTGGAACAACTGGCTAATGAGATTGCGCGCTGCACTGACGGCTAAACAGCTTTTTTCTTAAACAGCTTGCCGAGTTGATAGAGGTCGTGCATATATCTATCAAACTTCGTAATAAGCAGTGACGCAAAGATAAAGGCATAAATCAGCAGCATTACTGCCATGGGGTCGTTTAACCAAGCCAGCCAAGGTGTCGAGACTGGATAACCCAGCGTATAAACACTCATGGCAGCCAGTAGCTGAACCAAGAAACAGTTCAAAATAACCAGTGTAATCAACGCTGCGCGTATATTGGTACGCGGCAGCGTTGTTTTCCAAAACGGCAAGTGACGCACTTTTACGCTGTTTACATTCGCACTGCTATCGCCGTTAAAACACAACCGCGCTTTACGCCGCAACAAAGGAATCGCGTAGACGCCTTTTTCCTCTTCAGCAAAAGCCTTCAGTGCGATATCCCGATCGAGATTAGGGCTCAAGGCATTGGCTGCCGCTTGATCAAAGTCTGGCCGGGCATGGGTTTGCGTGGCGGTTTTGGCTTGGTCAGAAAGCGCTTGTAAGTGGCTTTTATCAGCCTTCGACAACTTTTTATCGTTGCCGACGTTGATGTTGTAATGAATTTCATACACCTGATACAGAGCTGCGGTCACGCCCACAAAGATCATCAAAAAGACAATATATATCAACATATTAACGGGCACCTCCTAAACAAAACCGAACCAGCTAGGCGATAAATAGCTTTGTTAGCGTTCAAACTAACTTAAGGACTATGCCTATGCACAGCTGACAAGTACAGGCTCAGAAAGCCTCAAAAAAGCCGGATCAGACGACGGATCGCAACCGTGGTAGTGCTCCACAGCGTGCATTAAAATAAGGAGATAAGAACCCCTAGCCACTTATCGCCGAAGATAATGGGCGTTAAACTGCTTTTACTATTCGTCTGGCTAATCAATACCAAACCGTCACGAGGACAGTTGACCAAGGTTACATCGTCAGAGATGACAGATAGGCAGGCTGGTCGATGATATCCGCCACATAATGCAGCCTTTCCTCCCAGTCCTCTCTTGTCAGTTGACCACCGAAGCACAAGCGCAGAGCTTCAGGGGGATGGTTGTCGGTACTAAAAGCAGCGCTGGCAACCGCACTAACGCCATGTGAACGTAATTGCACCGCCAGCTCTGAAGGGTTCCAGCCAGAGTGCTTGGGCAGCTTGAGCCATAGGTGGAAAGCACCTTTGGCAGACACGATGCGCTGACGTCCCAGAATCTTCTCGGCTATTTCAAGGCGGGCAATGGCCTCGATACGGATCGCTTTAAGCATGGCATCTGCCGTCCCATCGGTTATCCACTCAGTGACCAGGGCGTCAATCAGCGGGCTGGACATCACCGAGGTGGCTCGAAGCGCCCCAGCGGTTCTCTGCGCCTGTCGCTTGGTGGGGGCGTGTAGAAATCCTGATCGCAAACCGGGGCCAAAACACTTGGCAGTCCCCGTCAGATAGTAAGTGAGCTCAGGGGCCAAGTTAGCAATAGGGACGATCTTCTCTTCGCTGAGCATGGTGTAAGCATCATCTTCAATAATCGGGATGCTATAGCGCAAGGCAACATCGGCCAAAGCTTCACGACGCCCCAAGGGAATAGTCGTCGTCGTGGGGTTTTGGATGGTGGGATTAATGTACAAAACGGCCACTTGACCCTGCTTACAGATATCCTCGAAGGAGCGAACAAGAGGGCCATCGGAGTCACGCTCCAATGAATGCAGGGTCAGCCCGAGCTGGGCCGCAATAGCCTTTAGGCCAGGGTAGACCAGGCTTTCGACACAAATTAGCTGACCTGGGGCTACCAACTGCATCAGTAGCCCAACCAGGCCGCTGTGAATACCGGGGCATATCAAGACCTGTTCCAGTGTCGTGTTGTCCAGCCGCCGATCCAGCCATTGGAGCGCAGCCACACGGTCATGATGGCTGCCACCAAAGGTTTGATAACGCAGCAGTGAGTAAAGATCACGCTGGGCCAACACCGAGATAGCGCTATCGCGTACTCGTTCAATCAACGTCGGTATCGCGGGCTCAATCATTAGGTTCATGGTCATCTCATAACCACTGCTCGGCTTCACTGACACTGCCTTACCTTTAATAAAAGTGCCCGAGCCCGGATGCGAGTCAATCAAGCCTCGCAGCTTAGCTTCGTTATAGGCACGCGCCGCCGTCGTGTAATTGATACTCAAAGCCCCCGCCAGTTCTCTCAGCGGGGGCAGTCGCTCGCGGGGCTGCAGCCGACCACTACCGATATCTTCAGCAATCAATTCAGCGACCAGACGATAAGCTGGCTGGCTGACCTCCTTGTCTAAACGTTTTCGCCAGCGTTCCAGCTCAGATGTATGCATATCTTCCCCGTCGTTAAATAAACATTGTTACCTACCCTTCTTATCGCCCAAAACTTATCACTGATGGACTAAAGATTGCACAAATAAAAAATTGATTGCATATGTACTTAATGGTGCAAAACATACTTTTAGTGCACAAATAAGGTGAAAAACACAGTTTTTTTGAAACATTAGCCTTTTATTATTTTTTTATCCTAAAAATTTGGTCAATTTTTAGGCTTAGAGCGACCTACATGATCGACAATTGATTGGATCAATAATCATATCAATTGGCACGTCGATTGCTCCGTATTGATCGTACCGCTTGTGTAAGCACGGCGGTTAACGACTCTCCCACTCGCATTAAACGGAGCTTAGACATGCCTACAGTGACGCAACCACTCAACAAGAAAGGCGATTTTCTGGTCGACTACGAAGAGAAGGTTTTTGAAGACGTAAAAGCGAAACCAGGCGAAAAAGCCCTGGTAACTTTTCATACGGTTGCCTTTGAGGGGTCGATCGGCTTCGTGAATATGCTGCAGGCAACGCGTTTGCTGCGTAAAGGCTTTGAAACCTCCATCTTACTGTATGGCCCTGGCGTCACTTTGGGTGTCCAGCGTGGCTTCCCGACCCTGGGCGATGAAGCGTTTCCCGGTCACATGAATTTCAACAATCAGTTGACCAAGTTTATGGCCGAGGGAGGCAAGGTCTACGCCTGCCGCTTTGCTCTTCAAGCACTCTATGGTCATGGCGAACCGTCACTCATTGAGGGCATCCGCGCGATCAATCCACTGGATGTGCTTGACCTCAAGCTGCTTCACGTGCGCGACGATGCACTGATCATCGATACCTGGACGGTCTAAGGGGAGCAGCGGTCATGGCACAAGCAAACATGACAGGAACGACCATAGTGCGGGCCGCTGCCGCTCAGCTTTCTCCCGATCTTGAGAGTGTTGGCGGCACGCTGGTCAAGGTACTGGATGCAATCGACGAAGCGGCCAGCAAGGGGGCTGAGCTGATCGTGTTCCCCGAAACCTTCGTTCCCTACTATCCGTACTTTTCATTTGTCTACCCCGCCGTGGCCTGTGGCGCCGAGCACTTACGGCTGTATGAACAGGCCGTGGTGGTACCAGGCCCGATCACTGATGCTGTCGCTGAGCGCGCTCGCACCCTGAGCATCGTCGTCGTGCTTGGCGTTAATGAGCGTGATCATGGCACCCTCTACAATACTCAACTGATCTTTGATAGCGACGGGCGTCTGTTGCTGAAACGCCGAAAGCTCACGCCGACCTACCACGAACGCATGATTTGGGGCCAGGGCGATGCCTCGGGCTTGAAGGTAGTGGATAGCGCCGTGGGCCGTGTTGGCGCCCTGGCCTGCTGGGAGCACTACAATCCGTTGGCACGTTATGCCCTGATGACCCAGCACGAGCAGATCCACTGCAGCCAGTTTCCTGGCTCGCTGGTCGGCCCAGTCTTTGCGGATCAAATTGAGGTAACCATCCGTCATCACGCCCTTGAAGCGGGCTGTTTCGTGGTTAACGCCACCGGCTGGCTAACCGACTCCCAAATCGAATCCATTACCCCCGACACCACGCTACAACGTGCTCTGCGTGATGGCTGTAACACCGCCATTATCTCGCCAGAAGGTAAGCACTTGGCCGAGCCGCTGAGCAAAGGAGAAGGCATCGTTATTGCCGACCTGGATTTCGCCCTGATTACCAAGCGTAAGCGAATGATGGATTCGGTGGGCCACTATGCGCGCCCTGAACTGTTGAGCTTAGCCATTAACGATATGCCCGCCCACTGCTGCCAGCCACTGGCCACTTCCGCTCAGGGCCATAATGCCCAAGGAGATGAAGATGAGTAAGCTCGCCGATCGCTCACGCTTGTTCACCGAACTTCAAACCCATGGCGTACGCCTGCAGGATGCATCACAAGAGCATGTCAGCCGACGGGGCGGCGCTGGCCCTTCTGACCATCAGGCAATAACCATCGATGGAATCACTATGATGGTGCCCGTCTATACCCAGTCGGCATGGCGTTCACCGTTTAGCGTAGTGTCAGGTGATGAAGGACATAGGCTGACTGAAAACACGATTCCTATGGCCGATATTACCTTTGCAGATACGCCCCACTTCTACGACCTGCAAACCGCTGACGGCGTCCCCTACACGCATATCGCCACCTTGCATAGCCGCGATGTACTGGCCACGACGGTACTGCAAACATGCATCCGCTATGAGAGCAGGCGCAAAGCCTGCAAATTCTGCTCGATTGGTCAATCACTCCAAGCCGGGCGCACCATTGCGCATAAGTCCCCAGACCAACTGGCCGAGGTGGCTAAGGCCGCTGTCGAGCTCGACGGTGTCAAACATATGGTCATGACTACCGGAACGCCAGCCACGTCTGACCGAGGAGCCAGCGTCCTTTGCGAAAGTGCCAGAGCCATCAAAGCGGCCGTGGATCTTCCGCTGCAAGGGCAGTGCGAACCACCGAAGGATCCCGTTTGGTATGCCCGCATGAAGGAAGCTGGCATTGACAGCCTGGGCATGCATCTCGAAGTGGTCACACCTTCGCTAAGAAAAACGCTAATGCCAGGCAAGGCCGAGGTTGGCATCGAAGAGTATATGCAGGCGTTTCGCGATGCTGTTGACGTCTTTGGCCGCGGGCAAGTCAGCACTTATATTCTTGCCGGGCTCGGGGATACCCGCGAGGCCATTCTGGAAACCTGCCAACACCTAATCGAAATCGGCGTTTATCCCTTTGTAGTGCCGTTCGTGCCGATTAACGGCACGCCATTAGAAGATCATAAGCCGCCCAGCGCCGACTTTATGGAGTCGATCCTGGCGCCGTTGGGCAGACGTCTCAAGCTCGCAGCGTTGCGCTCTAGCGATATCAAAGCGGGCTGCGGGCGTTGCGGTGCCTGTTCAACGTTGTCTGAGTACGAGCGCTAACAGCACGCGAAACGCTTAATAGAGGAGTGCCCGATGATGTCAACATCCGACGCCTATTCGGCCTATTCCAACTACCGGATCAAGTGGGCGAGCCTGCCTTGGGAAACCGATGAAGCAATGGCATTGCGGCGGCGCGTTTTCTGCGATGAGCAGGCAATATTTGATCAGGACGACCGAGATGCCATCGATGACTCAGCCCACCTACTCGTCGCTTTAGGGTGCACAGGAGGATGGTATGAGCAAGTGGTGGGGACAGTGCGTATTCACGAATCAGAACCTGGACTCTGGCATGGTTCGCGTCTTGCTGTTGACCCAGCCTTCCGCGCCCAAGGCCGCCTAGGCTCCACGCTGATTCGGCTGGCCGTCTCCAGCGCTCATGCATTGGGCTGCCAACGCTTTTTGGCCCGGGTACAGGCCCAGAATGAGGCTCTTTTTCAACAGTTGCACTGGCGAAGCATTGGAGAGGAATTAATCCTTGATCGACCTCATGTCGTCATGGAGGCCGACCTTACCCACTACCCCCCTTGCCACTCTCCTCTTAGCGGCTTTGTTGTGCCTGGGCGTCGACGCCAACCTCTCGCTGAGCTGGCGCCTGGGCTGCTTAAGATCCTTTCAGCCCCCGCACTGAGACAAGCATCATGAGCCAAAAGCAACGACTCGACCTAACAGAACTGCTCCAGAAAGTGCACGATTATAGTGGTCTTGCCCATAAGGCCGATATCGCGCGGATCGCTCCCAACCTGACAGCACTGCCCGATGGCTGGCATCCCAACGGAGACGATACCGCGGCCATTCCCAGCGGCGAAGGCTACACACTGTTGGCGATGGAAGGGCTACTTACCGCCTTCGTCGCCGAGGATCCTTGGTTTGCTGGCTGGTGTTCGGTGATGGTTAACGTCAGTGATATCGCCGCAATGGGCGGGCGGCCCCAGGCAATCGTCAATGCTCTATGGAGCCATGACCCAGAAAGCGCTGAACTAATTGCCAAAGGCATGCGTGAGGCTGCCGACACCTTCCGCATTCCCATCGTCGGTGGCCACACCAACCTGCGCTCCAATCAGCCGCAATTGGCGGTCGGCATCCTGGGTCGAGCCCAATGCCTGCTGAGCAGTTTTGCGGCGCGGCCTGGGCAATTATTAGTGGCGGCTATCGACCTGCGCGGCGCCTATCAAGCGCCCTATCTGAATTGGAACGCGGCCACAACGGCGCCCGCTGAGCGTTTGCGTGACGACATCGAACTGCTTCCCTGTATTGCTGAAGCGGGCTTGGCTATCGCAGCCAAAGATATCAGCCAGGCCGGTCTCCTCGGTACCACCTTAATGCTCATGGAGAGCGCTGATGTAGGCGTGAGCATTAACCTTGACGCCACCCCGAAACCCGAGAGAGTCACTTGGCAGGACTGGCTTTGCACCTTTCCTAGCTTCGGTTACCTGCTCACCACGGATCATGAACACCTCCCCATGCTGCTGGAGCGCTTCCATGCCCGTGGCATCGCCGCCGCGCAGATCGGCGAGATCGTTTCCTCACCGCAGCTCTGGGTAGAAACCGACAATGATCGCCAGTTGTTCCATGACCTTTCAACGACTCCATTAACCGGACTGAGTCGTCCCCAAATGCCCATTCCCCAACAGGAGCTTTGAGCATGCCAGCCATACACTTCCACGTTCGCTGGCCAGACGGCAGCGAAGACCAGTGTTACTCACCCTCCACCGTTTTAAAGGAGTACTTCCAGGTCGGCGAGCGTCTCAGCGTCGATGCTTTTGTGGAACGCGCCGACATAGCCCTAGAGGCGGCCAGCCAGCGCGTCGAACAAAAATTCGGCTTCTTCTGCTCCAGTGCCATGGATCAGTCGACGGCTATCAAGGCCAAAGCCCAGCAGTTTGGCAATAATCCGCAGGACATGGTCGAAATTATCCGCATCGACTAGCACATCAAACATCTCATCAATCGTTGCAAAGAGAGAGCGATATGAAAGACCTACGTAAGCACTATTCTGCCATTATCATCGGTGGCGGTCAGGCGGGGCTATCCGTCAGCCACTACCTTCAACAACAGGCAATCGACCATCTCGTTATAGAGAAACACAGCTTAATGCATAGCTGGCAGACAGCGCGTTGGGATTCATTCACCTTAGTGACGCCGAATTGGCAGTGCCAGCTACCCGATCACCCCTACGACGGAGATGACCCTAAAGGCTTTATGCAACGAGACGACATCGTCGCTTACCTTGACCGCTTTGCCGCCAAGGTTCAGCCTCCCGCCCTCGAAGGCGTTGCCGTTAATCGCGTCAGTCTGAATAGCAACGGGAAGTACGCAGTGAAGAGTTCCGCGGGTGAGTTTAGCGCGGATCAGATCGTGGTGGCCTCCGGCGGTTATCATCTCCCTATCATTCCACGTATGGCAGAGCGATTGCCCGATCGGTTGTTCCAGCTACATTCCGCGGAATACCGAAGCCCTGAACAGTTACCCGAGGGGGCGGTGTTGGTGGTGGGCTCCGGCCAATCTGGCGCCCAGATTGCCGAAGACCTGCACATTGCTGGGCGAAAAGTCTTCCTCGCCACTGGTGATGCCCCGCGCGTGGCGCGTCAATATCGCGGCAAAGATGTTGTCGAATGGCTTGATGAAATGGGCTACTACGAGATGTCGGTCGATCAGCACCCATTACGTGAGGGAGTAAGAGATAACACCAACCACTATGTCACAGGACGTGACGGGGGCCGGGAGATCGACCTGCGCAAGTTCGCTCTCGAAGGTATGGAGCTATTCGGGCTATTAGAAGAGTACCGCAATGGGGACTTTATCTTTCGCGATAATTTGCAAGCCAACCTCGATCATGCCGACAGTGTTTACTGCAACATAAACCAGCGAATTGATGCCTATATCGCCTCCCAGGGTATCGAGGCCCCACCAGCGTCCGAGTACACGCCATGCTGGGAACCGAACCAAGAGCGTTCCGAGCTAAATCTGGTCGACGCAGGGATTAGCGCCGTTATCTGGTGCATCGGCTTTCGCCCTGACTTTCACTGGCTTGATGCTTCGGTATTCAATGGTCAGGGCCATCCCATACACAAACGCGGTGTCACCCAACAGCCCGGCCTCTACTTTATTGGCCTGCCATGGCTGCATACCTGGGGCTCTGGAAGGTTCTCTGGCGTGGCGGCTGACGCTGAGTACTTGGTTGAACGCATCAAAGCTTATCAGCGACAACAGGATACGGCGTTGCAGCCGCTCGCGGAGCAAGCGTCCGCCTGACGCGATTCATACTAGGCATTGGGTTACTATCAGAGTGTTGCTGCATCGTTACTAGGGCTTGTTAACACTCAATGGCATTAACGGCTAACCCACCTTTGGACGTTTCTTTGTATTTATCCAACATGTCTCTGCCTGTATCACGCATGGTACGAATCACTTTATCCAACGATATAAAGTGGGTGCCATCGCCGCGTAAGGCCATCTGAGCGGCATTGATCGCCTTTACCGTTGCGATGGCGTTGCGCTCGATACAAGGAATCTGAACTAATCCACCCACAGGGTCGCAGGTTAACCCTAGATTGTGTTCCAGGCCGATTTCCGCGGCATGCTCTACTTGCTCGGGTGTTCCTCCCATCACATCAGCCAAACCGGCTGCCGCCATGGCACATGCCGACCCGACCTCCCCTTGGCAGCCCACTTCGGCGCCAGAGATAGAAGCATTTTTCTTACAGAGAATGCCAATGGCGCCAGCCGCCAACAGAAAGTCCACCACGTTTTTCTCGCAGGCGTTGGGCTGAAACTTCATATAATAGTGTAAGACGGCGGGAATAATGCCCGCGGCGCCGTTGGTGGGCGCCGTGACCATGCGCCCGCCCGCGGCGTTTTCTTCGTTGACGGCGAGGGCAAAGATATTCACCCATTCCATCGCAGAAAACGTCGAGGCGATCAGGCATTCATTCTGCTCCGCCGCTTGAAGGCGTTGGTGAAGCAATTTGGCCCGTCGTTTGACGTTCAAGCCACCCGGCAATACCCCTTCATGGGCCAATCCATTGTCAATGCATTCACACATGACTTGCCATATACGCCACAGCTCGTTTCTAACCTCTTCCTCTGTCCGCCAAACCTTCTCATTTTCCAGCATCAGTCGGCTGACGCTTAGCTGCTCCTTTTTACATAGTGCTAAGAGCTCATCGGCGGTGTCAAAGTTGTACGGAATAATAGCCCCATCCAAGTCGTCTAGCGGCATATCCACTTGGGCTTGCTCTACTACAAAACCACCACCCACCGAATAATAGGTGTTCTCATACAATAACTGGCGCTGAGGCGTAAACGCAGCCAGCCTCATGGCATTGGGGTGATGAGGCAAACACTCTTCATGAAAATAAATATCGCTATCCCACGTAAAGGTTACTTCTTTTTGTCGCCCCAGATTTAACCTCCTGCTCTCTTTTAGCGATTTTATGGATGGCTCAATCAGCGTGGGATCAATCGTGTCAGGACGTTCTCCCATCAGCCCCATGATGATCGCATGATCGGTGGCATGGCCTACCCCCGTCGCTGATAGCGAACCATAGAGATGCACCTCAAGATGCCCTACCTCATTGAGCAGGCCGTTTTCGCGCAGTGTTGTGACATACTTAAAAGCTGCCTGCATGGGCCCGACGGTATGCGAACTGGAGGGGCCTACTCCAATCTTAAAAAGGTCGAAGACACTGATCGGCATTGGAGCACCTTTTGACGTTTTAATAAGTTATTGATGTATTGATAAATAAAACTAACTCATCTTTTATTGATGATATTTTTATATTTATAAACCGAAACTTTTAAGCACGAATCAGCATGTTCATGCATAAAAAAGGGCTACCTAGCGCACTGGAAAACGCTTAGCAGCGACAGCAGCCCCGTTAAAAAAGCGCACTTAAACTGTGTGTGTGTTTATCGTTAACAGCAATCAGCCAAAAACATTAGTTACCAAACACCACCGTGCGTCCTGAATAAAAGAACACGCGGCGTTCCAAGTGATAGCTAATCGCCCTAGCCAAGGTTAAACACTCGATATCACGCCCCTTGGCCACCAGATCCTCAGGGTAATGGGTGTGATCCACAGGCTCGACCCCTTGGGCAATAATCGGCCCTTCATCAAGGTCGTTATTAATGTAATGCGCCGTTGCGCCGACTAGCTTAACCCCTTTCTCATACGCTTGGTGATAAGGCTTAGCGCCTTTAAAACCAGGTAGCAAAGAGTGATGAATATTAATCGCCCGACCCGCCAATAGCTCGCACATGGAGGGCGACAGCACTTGCATATACCTGGCCAACACCACTAATTCAGCGTTGGTTTCCGCGATAATTTCGCGTACCTGCGCTTCCTGATGCAATTTTGTCTCGGGGCTGATCGGCAGATAGTGATACGGCAGGCCATGCCACGTTGCCAACGGCTCCAAATCAGGGTGGTTGGAAATCACCGCTTTAATATCGATCGGCAATTGCCCAGTACGATAGCGATAGAGAAGATCATTTAGACAGTGATCCGCTTTCGAGACGAGGATCACGGTGCCGGTGCGCTTACCCGGCGCCGTCAGTTCAAACTGCATGTCGAATTCGCTTGCCCGCGCTGCAAAATCGGCGTGAAAGCGCTCTTCATGAAACTCATCTTGCTCTGGGCGAAACTCGGCGCGAATAAAAAAGCGTCCACCCAGCCGATCATCAAAAGAGTTGAGTTCAGTGATATAGCACTGTTGCTCTTTTAGAAAGCGCGTGACGACGTCCACCGTCCCTAAACGGCTTGGGCATTGGGCGGCAAGTATCCAGGTATCACTCATTCGGCTCATAGTGCATGCTTCTCAGTTAGCGGCAGATGATAGGCCGGAACAGCGTTCCGGCCTGCCCGCTTATTGTTGTACGTTAACGCCGAATTCTGCCCCGGCATCCAGTAACCAGCGGTAGCAGTAGTCGGCAAAGCTGCGCCGCACCACTAGCTCCCAACGATCCTCACTGGGGCGGCGAATAATGGTGGTCGCCTTGGCGAAGACGGTAGTAACACCCTTTCCCACCGGGAAATTGCTGGGGTGAACATCGTAGATCACTGTTTTCATCAATAGCTCTCGGGCTGCTTCGCCGGAAATCTCCAATAGCGTCTGACCACCGCTGACGTCGCTAATCGCGAAATGGGCGCTGCCCAAATACTCGCGCAGCTTCGTCTCCAGCGGGAACTCCTCTCCACCGGGGACGATCACCAGCCACTCGTCCGGGGAGAGCCACTGAATGGAGCGCTCGCCGCTGGCATCTTGCACCAACGCCTGGGGTTGTCCAGGCAAGCTAATGCCGAGCACGTCACGCACCGCCTCATCGAGAACGATGGCGCCACCCCGAAGTATTAGATGCCCAAGCATTGCTCGCTCGCGTAGCTGAAGCCGACCTGAGTGGTCGCCCCGAGGAGCGCCGCTGCGGCGATAGCTATAGGCTAACGGGGACTCTACCGGAATAGCGGTATCAGTACGGGTGTCGAAAGTGGCCGCGTTAAACATTCTGACGCTCTCCCTTGGGGTCGTAGAAAATGGTGCTGACGATTTCAGCCTCATGGGTTTGTCCATCCGCCATGGGCAGGTAGACCGTCTCGCCTAGTTTCTGATGGCCACCCTTAACCACCGCTAGCGCAAACCCTGAGTCCAGGATCGGGCTGTAGTAGCTGGAGGTAACATGGCCCACCATCGGCATAGGGATCGCATGCTTGGGATCAAGCACGATCTGGGCACCCTCTTCGAGCACCACCTTCGGGTCTTTCGGCCTGAGCCCCACCAGCTGCTTGCGGTTCTCGCGCTTAGTGTCGGAGCGGGTTAGGGCGCGCTTGCCAATCCATGAGTAGGGCTTGTCGTAGCCGATCGCCCACTGCATACCCAGGTCTTCCGGCGTAACCGAGCCGTCGGTTTCCTGACCCACGATAATGAAACCCTTTTCCGCCCGCAGGACGTGCATGGTTTCGGTGCCATAGGGCGTCAAGCCATACTTCTCGCCATGCTTGAACAGGGTCTGCCAGACATGCATGGCGTAGTTGGCTTGCACGTTGATCTCAAAGGTCAGCTCGCCAGTAAAGGAGATACGAAAGACCCGTGCAGGTACCCCCGCCACTTTCCCGGAGCGCCAATCCATAAACTTAAAGCTATCGCGATCAAGATCGATATCACTGATCTCGGCGAGCAGCTTGCGCGCTTCCGGGCCGGTGATCGTCATGGTGGCCCAGTGGTCGGTCACTGAAGAGAAGTAGACATCCAGTTCCGGCCACTCGGTCTGATGCCATAACTCCAACCATTCCAGAATCGCGGCAGCGCCACCGGTGGTGGTGGTCATCAAAAAGTGGTTTTCAGCAAGACAGCTCGTCACACCATCGTCGGTAACCATGCCATCGTCCTTGCACATCAGGCCGTAACGGCACTTACCGACCGCCAACTTCTCCCACTTGTTGGTATAAATCCGGGCCAGAAACTCACGCGCATCCGGCCCTTGAATATCGATTTTGCCAAGCGTCGAGGCGTCGAGGATACCGACCTTCTCACGCACCGCTAGGCACTCGCGAGCAACCGCCTCCGCCATACTCTCACATACGCCGTTGACGGCTCCGGCGCGTTTTTGTGGATAGTACCAAGGGCGCTTCCACTGACCGACATCCTCGAACTCGGCGCCACGCTCCACGTGCCACTGGTGAAGCGCGGTGTAACGTTCGGGATCGAACAAATCACGGCAGTGGCGACCGACGATGGCACCGAAAGTCACCGGGGTATAGTTGGGACGGAACACCGTTGTGCCCACCTCGGGAATCGAGCGATTCAAGCAACGGGCGGCAACCGCCATACCGTTGATATTGCCCAACTTGCCCTGATCCGTACCGAAGCCCATCGCGGTATAGCGCTTAATGTGTTCAATGGACTCAAAACCCTCCCGGGTCGCCAGTTCGATGCCCGCCGCCGTAACGTCGTTTTGTAGATCGACGAACTGCTTGGGTCCGCGCAGCGTGGGCTTTTCGTGGGGCACCTGGAAGAGCGCCACCGCAGGCCCCTGCTGAAGGCGCTCGGCGCTTGGCAGCGTCACCGTCTGAACGACATGCCCCATGGAAGCCGCTGCTTTGATGCCTGCCTCAACACCTTCCGCAAGTACGTCACCCAGCGCATAGCAGCCGTTGGCACCGCCACACGCCTGAACGCCCTTCACCAGCCCCGGCACGAAGCCAATAATATCGTCGCGCCAGGTAGGCCGCGCCCCGGTGTGGGAAGCCAGGTGAATCACCGGGCTATAACCGCCGGAGCTGGCGATGGTGTCACAAGCCAGTTCCTGAACCGAGCCGCTCACTTTGAAAGCCTCAATATCGATCTTGGCGACCCGTGCCGCGGTGACCCGATTGCTGCCTTTCGCCTCGATCACAGCACTGCCGGTAATGATGTTGATGCCCTGGGCGCGGGCGGCATCCACCCAGTCGCCTGCTGGTGCCTCGCGGGCATCCACAATAGCGGCGACCTCGCAGCCGGCCTCTTTCCAGTCCAGGGCAGCGCGGTAGCCATAGTCGTTGCTGGTGGAGAGCACCAGTTTGCGGCCCGGCGCCACGCCGTAGCGGTGGATATAGGTCGATACAGCGCCTGCCAGCAGGTTGCCCGGAACATCGTTACCTGCATAGACCAGTGGCCGCTCATGGGCGCCCGTGCACAGAATCACCTGACCAGCACGTACCCGATGTAAACGGGCACGTACCTGACGGTGGCCGTTTTCCACTGGCGCCGTATCGCTTAGGTGCTCGGTACGCCGCTCATGCAGCGTCACAAAATTGTGGTCGTGATAACCGTTAGCCGTGGTGCGCGGCAGCAGCGTGACGTTTTCGCAACCGGACAATTCTTCAAGCACCCGAGCAACCCACTGATCCGCCGGCTTGCCATCCAGGGTTTCGCGGCTATCCAACAGCGATCCGCCCATCTCTTCCTGCTCATCGGCAACGATCACCCGAGCGCCGCTGCGCGCGGAGGCCAGCGTTGCCGCCAGACCCGCGGCGCCTGCGCCGACGACCAGCACATCGCAGTGCTGATTGAAGTGATCATAGCTATCCGGATCGGCTTCCATGGGGCTGCGCCCCAAGCCAGCAGCCTTGCGGATGTACTTCTCGTAGGTCAGCCACATCGAGGCCGGCGCCATAAAAGTCTTGTAGTAGAAGCCCGGCGGCATAAATTGCCCGCCCAGCTTGCCAACCAAGCCCATTAGGTCGCGCTGCACGTTCGGCCAGCCATTGGTGCTACAGGCGGTCAAGCCGTCAAATAACGCCTGCTGGGTGGCGCGTACGTTGGGCACCTGGGCCGCTTCGTTGCTGCCCAACTGCACGATGGCATTCGGCTCTTCAGCACCGGCGGCAACGATGCCGCGAGGCCGCGAGTATTTAAAGCTGCGGTTGACGATATCCACGCCGTTAGCCAGCAGCGCCGAGGCCAGGGTATCCCCTGGGTGTCCTTGGTAACGCTGACCGTTAAAGGTAAAGCTCAACGTGCGGGAGCGGTCGATGCGCCCGCCCGTGTTAAGGCGGAACATTTGTTGCTTGGACTGGCTCATGCCCGCACTCCTTCTTGTTGGCTTACCGCGGCGGCCTCGCGAGGCTTAGCCTGGCTGTCGGCGGTAATCGACGGCTGCTCGCCCATTTTGTAGGTCTCGAGAATCTCGTAGCTCACGGTGTGACGCGTCATGTTGAAGAACTTACGACAGCCCACCGCATGCACCCACATTTCATGGTGTACGCCACGGGGGTTGTCGCGGAAAAACAGGTAGTTACCCCACTCTTCGTCACTACACGCCTCGGGTTCCTTGGGGCGCTCGATATGCGCCTGGCCCTTGGGGTGAAACTCCTCTTCCTCACGGTGTTCGCCGCAGTAGGGGCAGTAGATATAGAACATGCGAATACTCCTCTCGTATGAACCCTAGTGGGCCACGCCAGCAGCGCCGTGCTCGTCGATCAGCGCACCGCTGTGGAAGCGGAACATGGAGAACGGCTCGGCGATGGGATGCATTTCCCCCTTGGCCAGGCTGGCGGCGAACACATGCCCCGACCCTGGCGTCGCCTTGAAGCCGCCGGTGCCCCAACCGCAGTTGAAGTACAGCCCTTTCACCGGTGTTTTGGAGATGATCGGGCAAGCGTCGGGGCAGGTATCGACGATGCCGCCCCACTGGCGGTTCATGCGCACCCGAGAGAAGATCGGGAACATCTCGACGATCGCCTGAAGGGTATGTTCCACGGTGGGATAACTGCCACGTTGCCCATAGCCGTTATAGCCGTCGATGCCCGCACCGATGACTAGGTCACCCTTGTCGGACTGGCTGATGTAGCCATGCACCTGGTTGGACATCACCACCGTATCGAGAATAGGTTTGATCGGTTCGGACACCAGCGCCTGCAATGGATGGGATTCCAGCGGTAAGTTAAAACCTCCCATCTTAGCCAGCACGCTGGAATTACCGGCGGCCACGCAGCCCACGGTCTTGGCCTCGATGTCGCCACGGTTGGTGTGTACGCCGTAGATCTGACCGTCACGAATCTTGAAACCGGTGACTTCGGTCTGCTGAAGGATATCCACGCCATGGGCATCGGCGCCGCGGGCATAGCCCCAGGCCACGGCGTCGTGGCGCGCCACCCCGGCGCGCGGTTGCCATGAAGCGCCCATCACCGGGTAGCGAGCATTCTTGGAGCAGTCCATGATCGGCACCAACGCCTGTACGCCCTTAGCATCCAGCACCTCGCCATCGATACCGTTCAGGCGGTTGGCGTTAACCCGGCGTTGGATATCGCGCATGTCCTGCAGGGTATGCCCGAGATTGAGCACCCCTCGCTGCGAGAACATCACGTTATAGTTCAGATCCTGCGAGAGCCCTTCCCACAATTTCATGGCATGTTCGTAAAGGACGGCCGATTCGTCCCATAAATAGTTGGAACGCACGATAGTGGTATTACGGGCGGTGTTGCCGCCGCCCAGCCAACCTTTCTCAATCACCGCCACGTTTTTGACGCCGAACTCTTTCGCCAGGTAGTAGGCCGTGGCCAAACCGTGGCCGCCACCGCCGACGATGATCACATCGTACTGCTTCTTGGGTGTGGGGTTGCGCCACTGGCGCTCCCAGTTCTCGTGGTGGCTCAGCGCGTGCTTGACCAGGCCGAAGCCGGAATAACGTTGCATAGTGGTCTCCTCTCAAGCAATGGATTCGACGGCTTCAGCAGCAGTTTCAGCGTAGACAGGATGCCGGGCACACACATCAGCCACTTTGGCTTGCACTTTAGCTTCAATGGAAGCGGTGTCTTTGCCTGCGGCCAGCTCGTCCAAGATGTCGCAAATCCATCCCGCCAACTCACTACACTCGTGGGCATCAAAACCACGCGTGGTGACCGCCGGGGTACCAATACGCAGGCCGGACGTTACGAAGGGGCTCTGAGGGTCATTGGGCACCGTGTTCTTATTGACCGTGATATGCGCGCGGCCTAGTGCTGCATCCGCATCCTTACCGGTAATGCCCTGGCGAATAAGGGAGACAAGGAAGAGGTGGTCATCGGTACCGCCAGACACCACGTCATAGCCGCGCTCAACGAACACATGGGCCATCGCCCGCGCGTTATCAATCACCTGCTGTTGATAGCGCACAAACTCCTGGTTCATGGCCTCCTTAAAAGCCACCGCCTTGGCGGCGATCACATGCATCAACGGCCCGCCCTGCTGACCTGGGAACACGGCCCCATTAAGCTTTTTATAGAGCGCTTCGTCGCCATGGGCAGAGAGTATCAAACCACCCCGAGGGCCACGCAGCGTTTTGTGGGTCGTCGTGGTCACCACATGCGCAAATGGGAGCGGGCTTGGGTAGAGGCCAGCGGCAACCAAGCCCGCAACATGCGCCATATCGACCATCAACCAAGCGCCCACTTCATCGGCGATAGTGCGAAAACGCCGCCAGTCCACTACGCGTGAGTAAGCAGAGAATCCCGCAATGATCATCTTCGGCTGATGTTCACGCGCCAGGCGCTCAACTTCTTCGTAGTCGATTTCGCCGGTTTCCGGCTTGAGGCCATACTGTACGGCGTTGTAGTGCTTGCCCGAGAAATTAGGGGCTGCGCCATGGGTTAAGTGGCCGCCGTGGGCCAAGCTCATCCCCAACACGGTATCGCCCGGAGAGACCAGCGCCATGAAGACGGCGGCATTAGCCTGAGCCCCGGAATGTGGCTGCACATTGGCATAGTTGGCGCTAAATAAATTACAAGCTCGCTCAATGGCGAGAGCTTCAACCTTGTCAACGAACTCACACCCGCCGTAGTAACGGCGACCTGGATAACCTTCAGCATACTTGTTGGTCAGCTGTGTGCCTTGCGCTTCCATCACAAGTTTGCTGGTGTAATTTTCGGAGGCGATCAATTCAATATGCGCTTCTTGGCGAACCGTTTCTTCAGCAATTGCCTCAGCAAGCAACGAGTCGTAATTGGCCAAGCGGGCGTTGGGCGAAAAATTATTTTGAAGCATTACCGCCTCCTGATGAGTCACTTTTTTATTAAGTGCTGGACATACTCTTTAATGCTGATAAACCCAGGTCGCTTTCAACCAAAGTCCCTATCAACGCGTTGTTACCGCGATACTATCGTTGGTGTCCGGCCCCAAGATGCTTACCGACGTCACCACTCGATGCATTTGCGACATTGACTCCATTCAGGATGCTTCTTAGAGAGGGACGATGACTTATTACCCATAAAAGCAAAGCGCCCTAGACGGGCAGTAGCCGTTTAGGGCGCTTAAACCTGGGTAGTAAGGTGCTTGCCGGGGGCTAAAAATCCACCACTAGATCCCCTTTAGGCCGACTACAGCAAGACAGAATGTAGCCCTCTTCAACATCCTCTTCCGTAATACCGCCGTTATGTTCCATTTCCACCTCACCTGATTTGAGCTCTACTCGGCAAGTACCGCAAATCCCCATACCGCAAGCCTTGGGAATATGCAGACCCAGCTTCGCTGCTGCCGCATGAACCGTCTCACCCGGTTGGATGCGGACACTTTTCCCTGAAGACGCAAACTCAATGCTGTGCAATTCACTGGTATCGACATTTTCGGCGTCAACCTCTGCCTGCTCGGCCAGCTCACGTACCTCCTCACGAACGTCGACCGGCGTGGCGCCAAACAACTCTTCGTGGTAGTGGTTCATGTCAAAGTCGTGGTGTCGCAGAATACGTTTGATGGCATCCATGTATGGTGCCGGCCCACAACAAAAGATCTCCCGCTCCATAAAGTCCGGCACCATCAGTTCGAACAGCGGCTGGGTGAGGTAACCACGGTAGCCAGCCCAAGCCTCACCAATATCTTCCTTGCTCTCGCAAATGATATGCAGCTTGAATTCAGGGATACGCGAAAACATATGCACCAGCTCACGGTGATAAATCACATCACGCGGGGCGCGGGCACTGTGTATGAACTCAACATCGACAGCGGCATTGGTATCGAAAAGCCAGCGCGTCATGGACATCAAGGGCGTAATGCCCACACCGCCAGAGAGAAACAGCACTTTCTCGGCGGGGTAATCAATCGAATTAAAATTACCGACCGGCCCGTGCACGGCCAGCTCATCGCCCACCTTTAGATTGGCGTGTAGCCAATTGGATACCTTGCCCCCCGGCACCTGTTTAACGGTGATAGAAAAGCTGTAAGGAATAGAGGGAGAGCTGGAAATCGTATAGGAGCGCATGATCGGCTGATGGTCAATCTCAAGCTCCAGCGTGACGAACTGACCGGGCTTGAAGAAGAACAGCACAGGCTGCTCAGCCATGAAACAGAACGTGCGCACATCCTGGGTTTCCTGGATCACCTTGACGCAACGCACCTGGTGGCGGCCATTGGTCCAGGTTTGGGTCGTGACCGGATTGAAGAAATTAGTTGTCATTATCGCCTCTGCCTGAACAGCCTTCATCACTATGCATCGCCGAACCGTATTTGCGATACAGCCAGCACCTTTGAGCTGCATTTTGGGTATGCACTTGCTAACCGACTTACCTGACAGCGACTCACACTTACCTCGTGCCACTCTCTATCGTTTAGAAACCTCTTTTTTAGTCGCCGCTACGCCATCTAATGTCGCGGGCAGATAATTGGCAGTGCAGCGCCTGCAACACAATCGGTGCCTGACGTCAGGCCACATTTAAATCAAACGCCAGGTTACGCAACAGAACAACAAGAGACGCAATCTTGACTATCGGCCGATTCGCAGCCCTTTGAGGGGGGAGCGGAGGTTTACGAGGATACTGGTAATGGAAAAAAGTGTTTCTAACCGGATGGATGACCCACTCGCCGCGGCGCGTGCGGCAACGGTCCAGATGCTGCAGGAAAGAGGGCGTACCTTTTCGCTTCCGCAGCCGTTTTATAACGATGCCCGCCTGTTCGCGCTTGATATGCAGGAGGTCTTCGAGAAGGAATGGCTGTTTGCTGGCATGACGTGCGAGATCCCTGCCAAGGGCAACTTCATGACATTGGATATTGGCGATAATCCCATTGTCATCGTGCGTGGCAGTGAAGGCGCTATTCATGCGTTTCACAATGTTTGCCGCCACCGCGGTTCGCGTCTTTGTGTAAAGGATAAGGGCAAGGTGGCCAAACTTGTCTGCCCTTATCACCAGTGGACCTACGAACTTGATGGTCGCTTACTGTTTGCTGGCAGCGATATGGGCACTGACTTCAACCTTAATCAGTTTGGCCTCAAACCGGTCAATGTGCGCACTGCCGGCGGTTTCGTCTTTATCAACCTGAGCGATGAGCCGCCCGCAATTGATGACTTTCTAACAACGCTTGAGCATTATCTCGAGCCGTACCAGATGGACAACGTCAAGGTCGCCACCGAGTCCAGTATCGTCGAGCAAGCCAACTGGAAGCTGGTTATTGAAAACAACCGCGAGTGCTATCACTGCAACGGCGCTCACCCCGAGCTGCTGAACTCGCTGCAGGAGTTTGATGACACCGACGACCCGCGCGCAACGCCCGCCTACAAAGCGTTGGTGGCCCGCAAACAGGCCGACTGGGACCGGGAGAAGGTTCCTCACCAGTTGACGCGGCTTGGCAGGCGCAACCGCTTGACCCGCACGCCGCTGCTGGATGGCATTGTGTCCATGACGATGGACGGCAAACCGGGCTGTCAGAAGCTGATGGGGCGCTTATCAAGCCCTGACATGGGTTCCCTGCGCATTCTGCACCTGCCCAACTCATGGAACCATTTCATGGGCGATCACGCAGTGGTCTTTCGTGTGTTACCGCTTGGCCCGCAGCAAACCGTAGTGACCACCAAATGGCTGGTTCACAAGGACGCCGTGGAAGGCATTGACTACGACCCCGAGAAGCTTCGCCGCGTGTGGGATGTTACCAACGATCAGGACCGCCAACTCGCCGAGGAGAACCAGCGTGGCATTAACTCCAAGGCGTACCAACCCGGCCCTTACTCTGAAACCTATGAGTTCGGTGTTATCGACTTTATCGACTGGTACGCTGCTCGTATGCTTGAGAATTTAGAACACGATGCGCCGACGTTACATTTAGCCCAAGGTTAAAACGTGAAGTATTAAGGCAGCGATAGTGACCGTCACTAGGACTTAGCCAGAGTAGCTGACAACGTGTACACATAAGAGACACCTGTGTACACTTTGCCACACTATTCCTAGACTATTCTTAGAGACCTGCTCAATGCCATCCACCGATGTTCCCGCCACTAAGGGCTCTCAAGACGTCTGGCTTGATGCGGCGTTTGAGCTGCTACTCGAATCAGGCGTCGATAGCGTACGCATTCTTCCCCTGGCCAAACGGCTAAAGCTTTCCCGCACCAGTTTCTACTGGTTCTTCAAGGATCGCGAGGCGCTGCTGGAGGCGCTGATCGCTCGCTGGCGTGAAAAAAATACCCAGGGGCTGGTGAAGCAGACCGACGCTTATGCCGAGAATATCGTCGAGGCGATGCTCAATGTCTTCGATTGCTGGCTGGACTCCCAGTTGTTCGACTCCCCACTAGAGTTCGCCATGCGCAGCTGGGCGCTACAGTCGTCGGCAGTGGTGAGTGAAATCGATGCTGCCGATGCCGCACGTATCGAAGCTCTAACGCGGATGTTCGAGCGCTACGGCTATGATCCGCTGGCGGCCAACGTTCGTGGCCGCACCATCTACCTAACCCAGATCGGCTATATCTCGATGAAGACCCAGGAACCGCTCGAGGTGCGCATGCAGCGCATCCCCGCCTATGTCGAAATCTTCACCGGCCAGCCGCCTGGCGCAAGGGAATTACAACGCTTTCATGCCCGCCATGGTTATATAGCGAAATAAAGCGCCTAAGAGGCGCAGTGTTCTGTTCGGCGCCCCCCAGACGTTTGCCTTCAGTTAGGTGTTGCGCCTATGAGGGCATATTATCCGTGCCAATGGCTACCCGGTGGGCCGCCTCAAGACCACGATGAACCGCTTGGTCGATACCTTCATCCAGCATTGTTCGCAGCCCCTGGGCCGTAGTGCCGTCATAAGCAATCAGTCGCTCAACCATATCACCAGGATCAGTTCCCAGCCTTTCCAGCAACAGGCTGCCGCCTACCAGGGTCTGCATGACGGCCTCAAGTGCAATATCGTCGGCGATCCCCATCTGCTTAGCGTGCTCCAACATTGATTGCGCCAGCAAAGCGGGGTAGGCAGGCCCAGCCCCGCTCAAGGCCGTCAGATAATCGAGATCACGCTCGTTGGCGACCTCCCGTGCTTTGCCGCAGCTCTCCAACAACGTTTGCACCAGCCGTTTGTCAGCCTCTGTGACCTGCTGGGCGGCAAACCAGGGAAAATAGGCCCGACGGATTTCCGCCGCCGCGTTCGGCATGGCGCGCACTACCCGGCCACTCCCCACTCGACTAGAGACTTCCTGCAAGGAAGCCATCGCCAGCAGGGAGATAACCAACTTCCCGCCAGCATCGATATCGACGCTGGCGAGATCTTGCGGCCGCACCGAAAGAATGATGACGTCAACCAACCCAACCAATTCACGGTTGTTCTTAACACAGCGAACGCCACGCCAATCGCGGTAAGCATTGCTGCTCCCAGAGCGCGATGAGACGACTAATCGATCAGCAGACACGATGCCCTGCTCCAGCAGGGCAAGCCCGAGGGCCCGCCCCATCCACCCCTGCCCACCGATGATGCCGATCACGATGTCTTGCCTCATGTTTCCACCTCCTAGGCCACGAACCAACCTCGTGCCAGCAACGCTCCAGCTGCGTGATAGCGACCTGTTCTGTCCAAAGCCTTGCCGCTATGTACATTGATGAACATTATATTGACAACTATGAACATAGGCGCCTAAATTTGTCAAATACACAACAAAATAGAGCGCTACCCATGGTTAACGATCCGCTGCTGCAGCCCTTCCAGCTCAAACACCTCACCCTGAAAAACAGGCTCATGATGACAGCTCATGAGCCCGCTTATCCTGAGGATGGGATGCCTAAGGCGCTCTACCGTGCCTACCATGTCGAGCGCGCCAAGGCAGGCCTTGGCCTGACCATGACTGCCGGATCCGCCGCAGTGGCCAAGGACAGCCCGCCCGTATTCAACAACATCCTCGCCTATAAGGATGAAGTAGTGCCCTGGATGCGTGAGCTGACCGATGACTGTCACGAGCACGGCACCGCAGTAATGATCCAACTCACCCACCTGGGTCGGCGCACCCGTTGGGACAAGGGCGACTGGCTGCCAGCAGTGTCGCCCTCTCACCGTCGCGAGGCCTCCCACCGCGCATTTCCCAAGCAGGTAGAGGATTGGGATATCGAGCGCCTGATCCGCGACTACGCCGATGCTGCCGAGCGCATGCATGCCGCCGGTCTCGATGGCATCGAGCTACAGGCCTATGGTCACCTGATGGATCAGTTTTGGTCGCCGCTGACCAATACCCTTGAGGAACCTTATGGCGGCGATCTCGATAACCGACTGCGTTTCACCTTCGACGTGCTGCGCGCTATTCGCCAGCGGGTGGGTGACGCGTTCATCGTAGGCGTGCGCTACACCGGCGACGAGATGCTGCCGGGAGGGCTGACATCCGGCGATGGAATGGAGATATCGCGACGCTTGAAGAGTAGCGGCCTGGTCGACTTCCTCAACGTGGTTCGCGGCCACATCGACACCGACGCAGGGCTCACCGACGTGATTCCCATCCAAGGCATGCCCAGCGCCCCACACCTGGATTTTGCCGGCGAAATACGTCGTGAGATCGACTTCCCCACCTTCCATGGCGCCAAAATCCAGGATGTCGCCACTGCCCGTTATGCCATCGCCTCAGGCAAGGTCGACATGATCGGCATGACCCGCGCCCACATGGCTGACCCACACATCGTGCGCAAGATCGCCGAAGGGCGAGAGGAAGAGATCCGCCCCTGCGTCGGTGCCAACTACTGCCTTGATCGCATCTATCAAGGCGGCGCCGCCTACTGCATCCATAACGCCGCCACCGGGCGCGAAACCACCATGCCGCACACCATTCCCAAGGCGGCACTGCAACGGCGAGTCGTGATTATCGGCGCAGGGCCAGCAGGGTTAGAAGCCGCTCGTGTTGCCGGTGAGCGTGGCCATTCGGTGGTGGTGTTCGAAGCTGCCAGCGATGCTGGCGGGCAAATACGTCTCACGGCGCAGAGTGAGCGTCGTCGCGAAATGCTGGGCATCATTGATTGGCGCCTGTCGCGCTGTGAAGCACTCGGCGTCGAGATCCGCTACAACGTCTGGGCCGAAGCCGAGGAAGTGCTCGCCGAAAAACCGGATGTGGTGATCGTGGCCACCGGTGGCTACCCCATGGAAGGCCAGCCCGCGGTCGGCAGCGACTTAGTCGTCAATACCTGGGATATTCTTTCCGGGCACGTGCCACCAGGCAAACGGGTATTGCTGTTCGACGACGCAGGCGACCATGCTGCCCTGCAGGCGGCGGAGATCATTGCCGCTACTGGCGCCGAGCTCGAAATAATGACCCCGGACCGCACCTTCTCAGCGGAGATCATGGCCATGAACCTGGTGCCCTACATGCGTTCCCTACAGCGCGCTAATGTCACCTTCACACCGACTTACCGGCTGAAGTCCGTGCAGCGCGACGGCAGCCAACTGCTCGCCGAAATCACCAGCGATTATGCGGTTCATGGTCAGCAGGATATAAATCATGAGCGGCGTATCGACCAAGTGGTGGTCAACTACGGCATTACACCGATGGCCGATATCTATTTAGAGCTAAAACCGCACTCCAGCAACCGCGGCGAGGTGAATTACGATGACCTGATCGTGGGCGCCCCCCAGAGCGTGACTAGCAACCCGGATGGCCGCTTCCAGCTGTTCCGGATCGGCGATGCCGTCGAGTCCCGGAACACCCACGCGGCCATCTATGACGCGCTCAGGTTGGTCAAAGACCTTTAATACAACCGCCGATCCACTACCTATATAGTTCCACCATCGGCGGGCAACTTTCCGGCAGAGGAAAGGCTGCAGGCCGCATACTTGAACTCCGGTATCTTGCCGAACGGGTCCAGCGCCGGGTTGGTCAAGAGATTCGCCGCTGCTTCCCCGTAACAGAAAGGCACGAAGACCATCCCCTCGGGCATCCCGGGATCCGTTCTCGCCTTGAGGGTAATGGAGCCTCGCCGGGTGGTGATCGTTAGCTCATCGCCCGGCGCCATCCCCAGCCGGATAAACTCAGCAGGTGCTAAGCTCGCCACGGCTTCCGGCTCCAGATCATCGAGCACTTTGGCACGACGGGTCATGGAACCGGTGTGCCAGTGCTCCAGCTGACGCCCGGTGGTCAGTACCGTTGGGTAGTCGTTGTCGACCGGCTCATCCGGGGGCAGCGGCCGCGTGGGCGCGAATTTCGCCCGGCCGCTGGCGGTGGGGAAGGCGTCGCTGAAGACCACGTCGTGCCCCGGTGCGTCTTCCGCTGGGCAGGGGTAGGTCACTGACTGCTCGCGCTCCAGACGCTCCCAGGAAATATGATCAAGGGAGGCCATGCCTTGCTTCATCTCAGCGAAGACGTCCCGCGGGTGCTGGTAGTGCCAGCCCAGGCCAAAGCGTTTGGCGATTTCCTGAATGATCCACCAGTCCGGCTTGGCCTGGCCGGGGAGCGGCACCGCCGCACGCCCCAGCTGTACCTGACGATTCGTATTGGTAACCGACCCATCCTTCTCCGGCCAGGCGGAGGCAGGCAGGATGACATCGGCGAACTGGGCGGTCTCGGTGACAAACAGATCCTGTACCACCAGATGCTCCAGCTTGGCCAGGGCAGCCCGTGCATGGGCGAGGTCCGGGTCGGACATCGCCGGATTTTCGCCTTGGATGTACATGCCACGAATGGTGCCTGCGGTGATGGCATCCATGATCTCCACCACAGTGAGGCCGGGCGTGGGGTCAAGCTTGGTATTCCACAGCTCTTCAAACGCCGCGCGCACCTGGGCGTCGCTGACCGGCTGGTAGTCCGGCATCACCATGGGAATCAGCCCGGCATCAGACGCCCCTTGAACGTTGTTCTGCCCCCGCAAAGGGTGCAGGCCGGTGCCAGGTCGTCCAGTCTGACCGCAGGCCAATGCCAGCGAAATCAGGCAGCGGGCATTATCTGTTCCGTGGGTGTGCTGGGAAATACCCATGCCCCAGAAAATCATCGCCCGCTCGGCGGTTGCATAGAGCCTTGCCACCTCGCGGATGGTCTCGGGCTCAACACCGCATAGGCCGCTCATCGCTTCGGGGGTCATGTCCACCGTATGCGTTTTCAGGGCCTCGAAACCCTCGGTATGCTCGGCGATAAAAGCCGTATCATAAAGTTCTTCGCTGATGATCACATTGAGGATGGCATTGAACAGCGCCACGTCGGCACCCGGTGAAAAACGCACGCTCAGATGGGCATAGGCATCCAACGCCTGACCGCGGGGGTCGAGGATCACGATTTTGGTACCGCGTTTGGCGGCCTGCTTGAAGAAGGTGGCCGCCACCGGGTGGTTTACCGCCGGATTACAGCCGGTAAGAATCACCACATCGGCCTGGCTTGCCTGCATAAAAGAGGCGGTGACCGAGCCCGAGCCAATGCACTCCATCAGCGCCGCCACCGAGCTTGCATGGCACAAGCGGGTGCAGTGATCCACATGGTTGGAGCCGAAGCCCGTACGTACCAACTTCTGGAACAGCCACGCCTCTTCATTGGAGCACTTGGCGCTGCCGAACCCGGCTAGGGAGTCAGGGCCCTGGTTCGCTTTAAGATCAACAAGGCCGCTGGCAGCAACATCCAGGGCTTCATCCCAGCTCGCCTCGCGGAAATGAGTTAGCGGTTTGGCAGGATCGAAGTCAGGATCGAGCCCTTTCGCCACGCCTTTGCGACGAATTAGCGGCACGGTAAGCCGGGATGGATGACGCGGATAGTCGTAGCCAAAGCGCCCTTTTACGCACAAGCGGTTCTCATTGGACGGGCCATCGCGACCCTCCACATAAAGGATCTCATCGTCCTTGATGTGGTAGGTGAGCTGGCAACCCACTCCGCAGTAGGGGCACACCGAGTCGACCTTGCGGTCAGCCACAGACGAATCACCTCGTCCTTGGTCATCCACCACAGTGGCGGGCATCAGCGCACCGGTGGGGCAAGCCTGAACGCACTCACCACAGGCCACGCAGGTGCTATCCCCCATGGGGTCGTCGAAATCAAACACGATCTTGGACGCCGCTCCGCGATGTGCCAAGCCGATAACGTCGTTGACCTGCACCTCGCGGCAGGCGCGCACACACAGGTTGCACTCGATACAGGCATCAAGATTGACGCGCATGGCAGAGTGGCTGCTGTCTTGCGCCAGGCTATCCGCCCGGGAGACCACATGGTGCACGGTGGGCGTCTCGCGCTCGTCGCGCCGGGGTAGCTTGCGGCGCACCGCCGTGGCATCAATAGCCAGTTGGTCGGCCATGGTCCAGAAATGGCTGGCACGGTCGGGGCTATCCTCCCGCTCGGGTTGGTCGACCAGCAGCATCTCCATGACCATCTTGCGGGCCGTATGCGCCCGTTCGGAGTTGGCGCTCTTGACCACCATGCCGGGGGCGGCTTCACGTAGACAACTGGCGGCCAGGGTGCGCTCGCCCTCGATTTCCACCATGCAGGCGCGGCAGTTACCATCGGCGCGGTAGCCGCTGGCGTCCTTGAAACACAGGTGAGGAATGGTCTCGCCGGCGCGCTTGGCCACCTGCCAGAGGCTTTCACCGGGGCTTGCACTCACCTCAACACCATCCAGCGTCAGGGTAAAGCTTGTACCTGGGTTTTGTTCGCTCATGCTCATCTCCCCTACCCCCTGACGATGACATTCTGGGCGGCAAGTTCACCGCGAAAATCCTTGAGCAGCCCCAGCACCGGGTTAGGCGCCGCCTGGCCCAGCCCGCAAATCGAGGCGTCTATCATCACTTGGGAGAGCTGCGTCATCAGTCCGGCGTCCCATTCGTTGCGCTCGAGCAACGTGAGCATTTTTTCCGTGCCCACCCGGCAGGGCGTGCATTGGCCACAGGACTCGTCGGCAAAGAAGGCCAGCAGATTGGTCGCGACCCCGCGCAAATTGTCCTGATCAGAAAGCACGATCACCGCGGCCGAACCGATAAAACAGCCATGTGCCTGAAGCGTATCGAAGTCAAGGGGGATATCGGCCTTGGCTGCGGGCAAAATACCGCCTGAGGCGCCGCCGGGCAGGTAGGCAGCTAGGCGGTGGCCGTCAGCCATACCGCCACAATATTCGTCAATCAGCTCGTTGAGGGTGATGCCCGCAGGCGCCAAATAAACACCGGGCTGTTTGACCCGGCCCGACACCGAGAAGCTACGCAGCCCCACGCGGCCGTTACGTCCCTGGCTAGAAAAAGCCTCCGCACCGCGCTGCCAAATCATGGGAATCCAGTAAACGGTCTCAACATTATTGACCAGTGTTGGGCGGTCAAAGAGCCCCTTCTGGGCCACAAATGGCGGGCGGTGACGGGGCTTGCCCGGTTTGCCTTCCAGAGACTCGATCATCGCCGACTCTTCGCCGCAGATGTAAGCACCCGCGCCACGGCGCAGCACGATGTAACCCGGCGCCACCAGGCCCGCAGCCTCAAGCTCGCCAATCGCCTGGCGCACCACGCCATGCAAGGCCGGGTACTCATCGCGCAGATAGATATACAGCGCCTCGGCGTCTACCGCCCAGGCACTGACTAAAGCACCTTCAAGAAACTGGTGCGGCGAGCGCTCCAGGTAATAGCGATCCTTAAAGGTACCAGGCTCGCCCTCGTCGGCGTTGATGGCGCAATAACGGGGGCCCGCCTCCTGGCGAACGAAAGACCACTTCTTGAAGGTAGGAAAACCCGCACCGCCCAGGCCGCGCAGATTGGCCTGTTGCATGGCTTCTATCAGCGCTTCTACCGTGACGTCGCCATTTTGGCAGGCTTGGAGCAAGGCCAACCCGCCCTCGCAGCGATAGTCATCAAGCCGCTGCCAGACGATGGGGTCGGGGTGAAAGTGCGCCGCCTGGATCACTGAGGCAATGCGTTCTTGGGTGGCGAACAGCACATGATGATGCCCCACCTCGGCTACCGGTGCCGTGTCGCAGCGCCCCATGCAGGGCGCCCGCAGCACCCTTACCTGTTCGATATCCACGTTCGCGTCCAGCTGTGCCTTAAGCGCCTCGGCACCGGCTAGCTGGCAGGTGAGGGAATCGCAAACGCGGATGGTCACCGCGGGCGGCGGCAGCTGGTCGTCGTGGATGACGTCGAAGTGCGCATAGAAAGTGGCGGTCTCGTAAACGGCTGCCATGGGCAGGTTCATGTAAGCCGCCAAGGCGCGCAGTTCCGCCAGCGGCAGATGGCCTCGGGTGTCTTGAATGACATGCAGGTGTTCAATCAGTAGGTCGCGGCGGCGCAACGTGGCGTCCTGGCGTTCGTCGCCCAGCAGCTCACGTAACCCCTCAAGAAGACGGGGATCAAGTTCACGGCCACGGGGTTTACCGCGGAAGCGGCGCTTGGGGGTCACGGTCTGGACGGTCATTGAATACCTATTATTATCTTGATCGGCTTTATGCCGAATGAACGAAGACGGCACCCCGCGGGGCGCCGTCTAGGGTCGCACTATCCTGCCCTCAGGCAGGGGGCCAGGGCTTGTTACTCAGGCCTTGCTGCTCAGTGCTTATACCCAGTACTTATTACCCGGTCCTTATTACCCGGCACTTATTAAATAAGTTATTAAGCCACACTGCCATGGGGGTCAATGACAAATTTCTTGGCAGCACCGCCATCGAAGTCAGCATAGCCTTGGGGCGCCTGGTCCAGGGTGATCATCTGGACATTCACCGCATCGGCAATATTAACCTTGCCGAACAGGATCGCCTGCATCAGCGGTCGATGGTACTTCATCACCGGGCACTGGCCGGTGTGGAAGCTATGGGACTTGGCCCAGCCGAGACCAAAGCGCATGCTCAGGGCGCCCTGTTTGGCGGCGTCGTCAGCCGCGCCAGGGTCTTCGGTCACGTAGAGGCCCGGGATGCCGATCTGGCCACCCGCACGGGTCAGCGTCATCGCAGAATTGAGCACGGTGGCGGGCGCTTCTTTACCGTGGTTGCAGCCACAGGCGTGAGCCTCGAAGCCGACGCAGTCGACAAAGGCATCAACCTCACGCTCGCCGAGAATCACCTCGACCTTATCCGCCATGTCGCCGTCCTGGGTCAAGTCGATAGTCTCACAACCAAAGCTGCGAGCCTGGGCCAGACGCTCTTCGATCATATCGCCGACGATCACACAGGCCGCACCCAGCAGCTGAGCAGAGACCGCCGCCGCCAGCCCGACGGGCCCAGCACCAGCGATATAGACGGTGCTACCGGGGCCCACACCGGCAGTCACGCAACCATGGAAGCCGGTAGGGAAGATATCGGAGAGTAGAGTCAGATCCTTGATCTTCTCCATGGCCTGATCGGCATCCGGGAATTTCAGCAGGTTAAAGTCAGCGTAAGGAACCATCACGTATTCGGTCTGGCCGCCGACCCAGCCGCCCATATCCACATAGCCGTAGGCGGCGCCAGGACGGGCTGGATTAACGTTGAGGCAGATACCTGTGCGGCCTTCCTTGCAGTTGCGGCAACGGCCACAGGCAATATTGAACGGCACCGAGACTAGATCGCCCGGACGGATGTACTCAACATCGCGGCCGCACTCGACAACCATGCCGGTGATCTCGTGGCCGAGTACCAGGCCCGACGGCGCGGTGGTACGGCCACGCACCATGTGCTGGTCGCTGCCACAAATATTGGTGGTCACGACCTTGAGAATCACGCCGTGCTCGCATTTGCGATTGCCGAGGGCGAGCTCAGGATAAGCGATGGACTCAACGGCGACTTCACCCGGCCCCTTATAGATCACTCCGCGGTTGGCTGCATTCATGGCTGGCTCCTGTGATTATTGTTGTGTTTGTCATGGTTGATGGCGCTTTCCCACCCTAGCCCCTCCGCGTCTTAGGACTTACCCCAAAAAGGCACTCACATATCTATTCAAGACATCCTAGTCAAGATGAATAGCTGGAGGTCGCTTTCACGATACTGCTGCTTTGAAACAGGCTCAACACTTCCTAGCGTCGGCGATATCACGCAATGCCGACGCCTAACAAGAGCCAACCAAGGAACCCCAATGAAGAACAATGACGACCCAGTTCTGTCGCCTGGACAGGACAATACCCAGATAATGGGGTTGGATTTTCATAACCCCGTCTTTCCACTCTCCGCTCTCGCTATTTTGCTGTTCATTCTTTACGCATTGGTCTACCCGGATGCGGCTAATACGCACCTAGGGCTTGCCAAAAACTGGTCGATTGAACACTTCGACTGGTTGTTCATGATTGCAGGCAATGTGTTTGTGGTGTTCTGCCTCGTACTGATCTGCTTGCCGCTAGGGCGGATTCGTCTGGGTGGTAAGGATGCAAAGCCGGAATACACGCGCACCTCCTGGTTCGCCATGCTGTTTGCGGCAGGCATGGGAATCGGTCTGATGTTCTGGAGCGTGGCCGAGCCGGTGGCCTACTACACCGATTGGTACGGAACGCCTTTGAATGTTCCAGCGGGCACGCCGGAAGGCGCCAGCGCCGCCATGGGTGCCACCATGTTCCATTGGGGCCTCCACCCCTGGGCCATTTATGGGGTAGTAGCACTCTCACTGGCCTTCTTCTCCTATAACAAGGGTTTGCCGCTGACACTTCGATCCGCCTTCTACCCAATTCTGGGCGAACGAACCCGTGGCTGGGCAGGCCATATCATCGATATCCTTGCCGTGCTGGCCACTATCTTTGGCTTGGCTACCTCGCTTGGTTTTGGCGCTACCCAAGCAGCTAGCGGCCTCGCCTATTTGTTCGACATTCCTAATACCATCGGCACGCAGTTGGCGATTATCGTGGTGGTCACGGTGATCGCGCTGATCTCGGTATGGCGGGGGATCGACGGCGGCGTCAAGCTGTTCTCTAACATCAACATGATTATCGCGGCGGTGCTGCTCGTATTTGTGGTTGTAGCAGGGCCTACCCTAATGATCCTGACCGGCATTGGCACCACGGCGATGGACTACGTGGGCCACCTTCTGCCGCTGTCGAACTGGGTTGGTCGCGATGACGACACCTGGTATCACGGCTGGACCATCTTCTACTGGGCGTGGTGGATCTCCTGGTCCCCGTTTGTCGGCATGTTCATCGCCCGCGTATCCCGGGGCCGTACAGTGCGTGAGTTTCTGATCGCGGTGCTGTTGGTGCCCACACTGGTCACGCTGGTATGGATGAGTGCCTTTGGTGGTACGGCGCTTTACCAGGCTGCTAACGGCGTGGGCGAACTGGCCAACGGCATTAGCGATGTTTCACTTGCCATGTTCCACATGCTGGAACAGCTCCCCCTGACCAGCATCACCTCGACACTCGCGATTATTCTGGTGCTGGTGTTCTTCATTACCTCATCGGACTCCGGCTCGCTGGTTATTGACAATATCACCGCCGGCGGCAAGACCGATGCCCCCAAGAGTCAGCGGGTTTTCTGGGCCACACTGGAAGGCGTGATTGCCGGTGTGTTGCTGTACGGCGGGGGAAGCACCGCCCTAAGCGCGCTACAGGCAGGCGCGGTGGCCACAGGGCTCCCTTTTACCGTGGTGCTTCTGGTGATGTGTTTCAGCCTTTACAAAGGGCTTCACAAGGAGTGGGGGGAGCTCAACGCAGTACCAAAAACCGCTAGTTAATCCCCTTGCAACCGTCCGTCTACTCGGCGGGCGGTTGTTTTCTTGTTTATTCAGACCTTGCTGGCCAATCGACAATAAAAAAGACGTGGACCACCGTTCAAGCCCGCCACAAAGGGCGGGCTTGAACGGTGGTTAAAAGCCTGAAGAGCAAAAAGCTTTAACGCAGCACATCCTCTTCCTTGAGCAGCTTGTAGATCGCCTCGGCGCCCTGTTCGGGGGTCACATCGGTAAGCACTTGCCCGCCTTTTCCCTCGGCTTTGGAGGCCGCCGCCTTGAAGCGATCCCTGGCCGACGCGGCTTTGACGATTTTTAGACGCTTAGGCCGTTTACGAGCAGGCGCCAGGTGCCACTGAGCCAACTCGCTGTCGGCTTCAGGGCTAGTGGGCGTGATCGTAAAAGTGGCTCGGCGAGCCGGGCCGAAGGCACTTTGACGCGCCGCTGGCCCCGCTTCATCCACGCTGATGATAGCGGGCAGGCGCACTTTGAGACGTCGACGCTGCCCCCGTGGCAACGCCTGGAGCATCGTTACCACGCCATTTTCCACTTTTTCTACCGACGCCAAACTATTAACCAATGGCCAGCCGAGATGTTCTGCCAATGCATAGGGCAAAAGCCCAGAGCCTTCACCGCGCTCTGCACGGGCGCCGGTGATCACTAGCTGAGGAGAGGTTGCGGCCAGGTATGCCGCCAGAGCAGGAATGGCATCGCTGCCCTCGGGCTGCTCGAGCAGCGTCATGGTTTCAAGCCCCATGCCGACGCCTGTGGCCATACCTAAGTAGCCGCGCAGAGCTGCTTCGCTGCTATCGTCCTGGGTACCCGCGTGGAGCATGCTGATCCGGGTGCCCGGCAGCTCGGCCTCCATGGCCAGCGCAAGCTCCAGGCCTCGGGCATCCTGTTCGGCGCGCCTGGCGCGACCAGTGGTAGGGTGACGACCGATGGAGACCAGCACCGCCACGTCGATGCCCTGTGGCTGTTGTTGTTGCTTTAGATCAGGCCGCATCACGCTGTCCTCCTCGCTGCTGTTCCACCATGGCCACTAACGCGGCAAGGATTTGCGTACTATCGCCAATCACCGCCAGGTCGGCGCGTTTGATCATGTCGCACCCCGGATCGTGATTGATCGTCACCACCTTGTCGCAGCGCTGAATGCCCTGGAGGTGCTGGATAGCCCCTGAGATACCCACCGCCATATACACGCGGGCGGTCACCCAGGTGCCGCTCGCGCCTACCTGACGATCACGAGCCATATAGCCATCGTCCACCGCGACGCGCGATGCGCCCTCGGTAGCGCCGAGGACTTTCGCAGCGTGATGGAAAGCGTCCCATTCCTTGACGCCGTTGCCGCCGGAGAGGATGAACTCAGCCTCAGCCAGCGCCACGCCAGCGGGGTCCACCGCCACCTGCCCAAGGTCTTCTATCCGCGACAAGATGGAGGGAATTGACGCTGCCAGGGTCAGGTGCTCGGCCGCATGCCGGGTCTCGTCCACCGGTTCGGCGCACTCGGCCAGCGCCAGCGCCACCCGCGGCAGAGGACGCTGGATATCCAGGCTCCCAGCGGCGCCACGGGCCGTGCAGCGCCAACCCAAAGAGGCCTCATTATCAGCCTCCACCTGCCACACCCCCGTGGCAGCGCGTTCACCCAGGCGTAAGGCAAGCCGCCGCCCCAGATCGGCTCCGCCCAAGGGGGAGTCCGGCAACAGCCAGAAGCGCGGCGTCATCTCCCGCTCCACAGCGCTCAAGGCCGCCAGACGTGCCTCGGGGGCGAAGCCCGCGTAGCGCTCATCCTCAAGATGCACGACGCGATCGATCCCGGCTTCGCCCAGCGCCTGCTCCTTAAGCTCGCCGTCCCCCTCGCCCTTATGCTCACCAAACAGAATCGCCACCACGGCGCCGGGCTGGTCGGCGTCGGCATCCGCCACGCGACGGGCCAGTCCCAGCAGGTCCTTGTCGTGAGTGGAGAGACGGCCACCGGTCATGTCGGGCACCACGGCCACCAGGAAGGCAGGGTGATCAATGGTCACCATGCGCCGGCTGTCGCGCGCCGCCGCGGCAGCGCCGGGGGACTGCCCGCCTTGCTGGAAGCCGCTACGGTCAATCCGTTTGACGCCATTGGGGCCGATAAAACCGATGGCATGGGGGTTCTTGCGCACCACGCCGTGGGGGCCCAGCCATTCACTGACTGCTGCGCCGCCCCTGTTTACACCAAGGGCGGCAAGCACACTGGCGTGATCTGGATGCAGACGGTTACGGGCAATCCACTCACGACGTGGATCGCGACGAATAGTCTCACTCATACGATCACCTCTTCAGCCGTCGTCGTTGCAGCAGGTCGCCGGGATCCACCAGTCGCGTCACCAGCGGGACGCTCTACCAGGGCATCAGCCACCAGTTCGGCGATATCGCGCACCTCAGCGGTGGCATCCACCACGCCTTCCAGCATCGCAGTGCACTGCGGGCAGCCCACTGCCACTAGATCGGCGCCGGTCTCCTTGACGTCGTTCATGCGCATATCGGGAATACGCTGCTTACCGGGAATATCGGTAATCGGTGCCCCGCCACCGCCGCCGCAGCAGCGCGAGCGGAAGCCAGAGCGTTCCATCTCCTTGACCTCAATGCCCAGCGCCTTAAGCACATTGCGTGGCGCATCAAACTCACCGTTATAGCGACCTAGGTAACACGGGTCGTGATAGGTAACGCTGCCGCCTTTCCAGGGGGCAAAGGTCAGCCGACCGGCCTCATACAGCTCGGCAATGAAGGTGCTGTGGTGGCGTACCTCGTAATCTCCTCCTAGCTCACCGTACTCATTGCCCAGCACATGAAAACTGTGGGGGTCGCAGGTCACAATCTGCAGGAAACGGTACTTGGAGAGAGTAGCAATATTGCGCTTCGCCAGGGATTGGAACGTCGCCTCGTCGCCCAGACGCCGGGCCACATCGCCGCTGTCGCGTTCTTCATTGCCCAACACGGCGAAGTCTACCTCGGCTGCCTTCAGGATCTTGATCAGGGCGCGCAGAGTGCGCTGGTTGCGCATATCAAAGGCGCCATCCCCCAGCCACAGCAGCACGTCGACCTGTTTAAGGTCTGCCATTAGCGGCAGGTTAAGATCCGCTGCCCAGTTGAGCCGCGATCCAGGATCAAAACCACCGGGGTTGTCGGTAGCAATCAGATTGTCGAGCACCTCGGCGCCTTTGTTGGGCGTTTTACCGCGCTCCAACGTCAGGTGGCGGCGCATATCGACAATCGCATCCACGTGCTCAATCATCATCGGGCACTCTTCGACACAGGCGCGGCAAGTGGTGCAAGACCAAAGCGTATCAGCGTCGACCAAGGCCTTCCCCTGCAGCGCCACAATGGGCCCATGGGGCGTTCCCGCGTGCTCGCCTACCGGCTTGCCTGGGTATGGGGAGCCGGCATAGCCCGCATCGCTGCCCCCGGCCATGCCCACCACCATGTCCTGGATTAGCTTCTTGGGGTTGAGCGGCTGACCGGCGGCAAAGGCCGGGCATACCGCTTCGCAGCGACCGCACTGTACGCAGGCATCGAAGCCCAGCAGCTGGTTCCAGGTAAAGTCGGCGGGCTTTTCCACACCCAGAGGCGCCGTCACATCCTCAAGGTTTAGCGCCTTGAGTCCCGTTGAGCGACCAGCGCCTCCTTGTTTGGTGGAAAATCGCTCAGCGCGGCGATGAAAGGCCAGATGCAAGGCACCGGCAAAGGCGTGCTTCATGGGCCCGCCCCAGGTCATGCCGAAGAACATTTCACCCAGCCCCCAGGCCACAACGCCCGCTAATACCAGCGCCAGCAGCCAGCTACTGCCACCTTCAAGCAAACCCTCGGGCAGCAGGCCCACCGTGGGCAGGGTGATCAGGAAAACGCCTAGCGAAAACGCCATCAGGCTCTTGGGCAGGCGCATCCAGGGGCCCTTGGAGAGCCGGGCGGGCGGGTTAAGCCGGCGCCGCGCCACGAAGAGGCTACCGAAAAACATGGAGGTGCTAGCCAGTAGCAGTAATCCGCCTAGCAATGGGTTGGCAGACCCTAGGCCGTGCACCAGGATCATCAGTACGGCAGCGGCTACAAAGCCACCGGCGGTGGCCACGTGGGTGTTAGAGATCATCTTGTCACGCCCCACCACATGGTGCAGATCCACCAAATAGCGGCGCGGCAGGGCCGCAAGCCCCTGCAGCAAGTTAACTCGCGAGGGGCGCCCCTGGCGCCACAGGCGAATACGGCGTACGGCGCCAATCACCGCCAGGGCCAGAGCAGTAAAAATCAGTATCGGCAAGAGCGTTTCGAGCATGGTACTCACCTTCTTAGCCGTCAAAAGTCCTTGCAGATTCGCAAAGCATCGTAGATGGCCGCGTGGGTGTTACGCGGTGCCGTGCAGTCGCCCAGGCGGAACAGCAAAAAACCGTCCCCTTCTTCGCTCAGGCAAGGCTGCGGCTGAATGGCGTAGAGCGCTTCCAGATCCACCTGCCCTTTGTTGCGGGACTGCTCTTTAAGGGTGTAGTAGAGCGCTTCATCAGGGCGCACGCCGTTCTCAACGACCACCTGATCCACCACGCGCTCTTCCAAAGCACCGGTGTACTCGTTTTCGAGCACCGCCACCAGGCCGTCGCCCTCGCGGTAGACCTTATGCAGCATCAGGTCGGAGGACATGATGACCTCCTTCTCGTAGAGGCTGCGGTAGTAGGTGGGGAAAGTAGTGCCACCCACCGCTGCGCCAGGCTTGATATCGTCGGTGACGATCTCCACTTTAGCGCCCTTGTCGGCCAGAAAATCCGCCGCCGAAACACCGGAGAATTCGCAGATGGCGTCATAAATCAGCACGTTTTTGCCGGGCGCTACCTTCCCGGAGAGGATGTCCCAGGTGCTGACCACCAGGCTCTCTTCGGGATTCTCCGAGTAGCCCCACTCGGGGTGCTGGCTCAGGAACGGCTGACCGCCGGTGGCTAGCACGACGATATCTGGACGCAGGTCGAGCAGCGTTTCCTCATTGGCACGGGTACCCAGACGCAGGTCGACTTTCAAACGCGCCATCTCCAGCTGAAACCAGCGGGTGATACCGGCGATCTGGTCGCGTTGCGGTGCCTGAGCGGCAATGGTGATCTGCCCACCCAGCGCCTCGCCAGCTTCAAACAGAGTGACATCGTGCCCGCGCTCAGCAGCGACTCGGGCTGCCTCCATACCGCCGGGGCCACCGCCCACCACCACGACTTTGCGCTTGGCGCCCTCGGTCTTCTCGATGATATGCGGCAAGCCCATATATTCCCGCGATGTGGCCGCGTTCTGAATGCACAGCACATCAAGGCCCTGGTACTGGCGGTCGATGCAGTAGTTAGCGCCCACGCACTGTTTAATCTGGTCGATCTGGCCCATCTTGATCTTGGCGATCAGGTGGGGGTCGGCAATATGCGCCCGGGTCATGCCCACCAGATCCACATAGCCCCCTTCGAGAATACGCTGAGCCTGGTTGGGATCCTTAATATTCTGGGCGTGGATCACCGGCACGGTCACCACTTCCTTGATCCCCGCCGCCAGGTGCAGGAAAGGCTCCGGCGGGTAGGACATATTGGGTATGACGTTGGCCAGCGTGTTGTGGGTGTCGCAGCCGGAACCGATGACGCCGAAGAAGTCGACTTGGCCGGTGGCATCGTAGTAGGCGGCGATCTGCTTCATGTCATCGTGGGAGAGGCCATCCGGATGGAACTCGTCGCCACAGATCCGCATGCCGACGCAGAAGTCGTCACCCACTTCGGCGCGTACCGCCTTGAGTACTTCCATGCCAAAGCGCATACGGTTCTCGAAGCTGCCGCCCCACTCATCTTCACGCTTGTTGACCCGCGGGCTCCAGAACTGGTCGATCAAATGCTGGTGTACCGCGGAGAGCTCCACACCATCAAGCCCGCCCTCCTTCGCCCGGCGCGCGGCCTGGGCGAAGTCGCCAACAATTCGCCAGATATCCTCTTCCTCGATGGTCTTGCAGGTAGAGCGGTGCACCGGCTCGCGGATACCCGAGGGCGATAGCAGCGTCGACCAGTCGAAGCCGTCCCAGCGGGAGCGGCGCCCCATATGGGTGATTTGGATCATGATCTTGCCGCCATGCTTATGCACGGCATCGGCTAGGTTTTGAAAGTGAGGAATGATGCGGTCGGTGGAAAGATTCACCGAACTCCACCAGCCCTGGGGGCTATCGATGGATACCACTGATGAGCCACCGCAGATACACAAGCCGCAGCCGCCCTTGGCCTTCTCTTCGTAGTACCTGACGTAGCGTTCCGTCGTCATGCCGCCGTCGGTGGCATGCACCTCGGCGTGCGCGGTACTTACTACGCGGTTGCGGATAGTCAGCTTGCCGATCTCGATCGGCTCGAAGATTGCGTCAAATGCCATGATGTTCTCTCCTCGTAGCCGGGTTAGCGGGCGGCATCAGTCAGCGGCTTGACGACGAAGATGCCAACGTCGCAGCCAGGCTCGGCCGCGCTTTGGGTCTGCTCGGCGACGGTACGCAGGTCGCTGCCGCGCGTGGCGAGGATCTGGTCCATGGCGCCGGCGAACCAGCCGGTGAACATGTACTCCACTTTACGTCCCACCTTGCCCATCTGATAAACGAAGGCGCTATGTTCGAGGCGTACCTGAGCGGTGCCTGACTCAAGGTCAATCTGTTCAGTAATGAAAAGCCCCCAACCGCGCTGAGAGAGGCGCAGCATATAGTGCTCAAAGACGGCCTCCCCGCTAATGCCGTGTAGTTCGGCCTCTTTTTCGCACCAGTGCCAAGCGCTTTTGTAGCCAGCGTGGTAGAGAATTTCGGCATACTTCTCGGCACCCAGCGCCTCTTCGATGGCCACATGGTTATTGATAAAGAAGTGTCGCGGCACATACAGCATCGGCAGGGCGTCACTTGTCCATACGCCGGTCTCGCTATCCACTTCGATGGGCAGTGCGGGGGCCAGTTTGGTCACGGTTGTATTCCTCAAATCTTTGTTATGTCAGGTTATCGACGGGGCTACCCCGGGAGCATGCCTGCGCTGAGTCAGGCGCCCCACACGTCCTTGAGGACGCGCACCCAGTTCTCGCCCATGATCTTGCGCACTTGGGACTCGCTCATGCCGCGCTTCAAGAGCGCCTTGGTAAGATTGGGGAACTCACCAATAGTGCGGATGCCCTCAGGATTGATGATTTTGCCAAAGTCCGTCAGGCGGCGGGCGTAGCCCTTGTCGTGGGTGAGCCACTCGAAGAACTCCTGACCGTGCCCCTGGGTGAAATCGGTACCGATGCCGATAGCGTCTTCACCGACGATGTTCATGACGTACTCGATCGCCTCGCAGTAATCTTCGATGGTCGAGTCGATGCCCTTTTTGAGGAACGGCGCAAACATGGTGACACCCACGAAGCCGCCGTGGTCGGCAATAAACTTGAGTTCTTGGTCGGATTTGTTGCGGGGATGCTCTTTAAGGCCGGAAGGCAAGCAGTGGGAGTAGCAGACCGGTTTTTTGGACTCGAGGATGACCTCTTCAGAAGTCTTGGCACCGACGTGAGAGAGGTCGCACATGATGCCAACGCGGTTCATCTCGGCGACAATTTCGCGACCAAAACCGGAGAGGCCACCGTCACGCTCGTAGCAGCCGGTACCCACCAGGTTCTGGGTGTTGTAGCACATCTGCACGATGCCCACGCCCAGCTGCTTGAATATCTCGACATAGCCGATCTGGTCTTCAAAGGCGTGGGCATTCTGGAAGCCGAAGATGATGCCGGTCTTGCCCTCTTCTTTCGCGCGAGTGATGTCAGCAGTGGTGCGTACAGGGCGCACCAGATCGCTACACTCAGCCATCAATTGATTGGAGGCGACAATGTTATCGACCGTGGCCTGAAATCCTTCCCACACCGAGACGGTGCAGTTGGCGGCAGTAAGGCCGCCGCGCCGCATGTCTTCAAGCAGCTCACGGTTCCATTTGGCGATGATCAGACCATCGATGACGATAGCGTCGTCGTGTAGTTCAGAAGGGGTCATGGCTAAGCTCCAACATTGGTTAATGCAGCGAGCATAGCGCTGACGTTGGCTTAGACGGCGCTTGGAAACGACGGCGGAAATTCCAAAAGCGTCATTGTGTCGTAAACACGACAGCTACCTGCGCCATAAAAAAACGTGCTGCCCGTCACCGAGCAGCACGTTTCAAGCACGTTTCAAATTATTGATGACGCCGTGGGTATCAGCTTAATAGCCGCACGCTGGCAAAGGTGGGCTCGCCTTGGGCGTTTGCCAGAGCCTGGCGAGCGCACGAGGACGGCTCGTTGGCAGTGGGCTCCTCTCCCCAGCGCTTTATAAGAGTCGGCGTTTTGCTGCTATTTCCCTGCCTGTCGTGGCTACCCAGGCGCTCATTCCTCGGCGGTACACCAAAGTATTCGCGGTAGCACTTGGAAAAATGGGGCGTGGAAACGAAACCGCAAACAGACGCAATCTCGATGATCGACAGCGGCGTTTGCTTGAGCAATTGCCGCGCACGCACCAGCCGCAGCTTGAGATAGTAGCGAGACGGTGAGCAAAGCAGGTAGCGTTGGAATAATCGCTCTAACTGACGGCGCGACACATTCACATAGCTTGCCAGTTCATCGAGCTCGATGGGTTCTTCCAGGTTGGATTCCATCAAGGCAACGATTTCCAACAGTTTGGGCTGAGTAGTGCCCAGCACGTGTTTAAGAGGGACACGCTGCTGATCATGTTCGTTACGCACGCGCTCGTAGATAAACATTTCAGAAATGCCTGCCGAAAGCTCACGGCCATGGTCATGCGTAATCAGGTTGAGCATCATATCGAGCGGCGCGGTGCCGCCCGAAGCGGTGAATCGATCCCGGTCGATGGAGAAGAGATAGGTCGTCAAGATGACGTTCGGAAACGCCTCCTGCATGGAAGCCAAACACTCCCAATGGATACTGGCTTCATAGTGATCAAGCAACCCCGCCTGGCCCAATGCCCAACTGCCCGTACAGACCGAGCCTAACCGCCTTAGCTTACGCGATTGCGACTGAAGCCAGCGCACATGCTCACGGGTAACGCTGTGCTGCGGGCCTACTCCGCCGCAAACGACCACCCACTCCAATGACAGCGGCGCGTGCATAGAGGCATCAGGCGTCACCTGCACTCCATCGCTGGCACGCACCGGCAAACCATCTTGTGTCAGGGTGTACCAGCGATACAGTTCGCGGCCGGCCAGTTGGTTGGCCATCCGCAAGGGCTCTATTGCCGACGCCAGGGAAATCAGTGTGAAGTTATCTAACAGTAGAAAGCCAAGGGTCTGCGGTTCGCCGACACGTTTGGGATTTACTGCCGGGTTTGTTGCTTGATTTGAAGTCATCGTTTTACCCTCCGTCACCTTTAGAGCATTATATTTTTTCTTGTTAGCGTAGGTGTCGCTGGCGTCTTTTAGTTGCCCTTTACTGCGTTAGACTTTCACACGTGCAGGGACGGCATTGCTCTTTGGTCGTATATTGGCACGAACAGGGCGGATAGCGACAAAACTATCGCGTAGATCTAAGTTTTTGTCGCAAATGAAACGCTAGAGGTCGTTCCCAAAACCAATGGTCAGTGACAATCTGTTTCAAGAAGGAAGCGCCGTTATCGTTGAGCTGACTTGGAGTAAGGATCAAGGGCATATCAGCAAAGCTACGGGTCCAACCATCCTAGAATACTGCCGCCCAGTCCCTGAGGCCGCCTAGGTTGTGCATACCCACCAGCATAGTGTGCCCACTGACGGTACAATCACTATATTCCGCAGAAGGCGCTGCGCCAACGATTGCCGATGACAGCGATGAAAGAAGAGCAGGCTAAACGTTCGTGTTATTTACTCACTAGGTAATTAATTACGCGACAACCGGCAACTAATGAGAAAAGCTTAATGTCTATAAAAAAAGTGGCGATATTTGTTGATATTCAAAATGTCTACTACACCTCACGCCAAGCCTACGGCAGGAACTTTGATTATAATAAATTTTGGGCACAAGCAACCGCCGATAGAGAAGTGGTGCAAGCTTTTTGCTACGCCATCGACAGAGGAGACCAAAAGCAAAGGGAATTCCAAACTATACTCAGAGCTATTGGTTTTAACGTAAAGTTGAAACCCTTTATCCAACGCTCAGATGGTTCTGCGAAGGGTGATTGGGATGTAGGTATTGCGTTAGATGCCATGGAATACGCTGAGCAGGCGGACGTTATTGTGCTCGTGTCCGGCGATGGAGACTTTGATCTTTTAGTCAATAAAATACGCGTTAAGTACGGTAAAAAAGTTGAAGTGTATGGTGTTCCTCAGCTCACCGCAGCATCTTTAATTAATGAAGCCAATGAGTTTATCGCAATAGATAAGTCGCTTTTGCTAAATTAGCTACATATTAATACCTAACAACCTATTCAATAATGACCTAGCTACCGCTCTTTCATGCTGTTGTTGTATGAGCTTTCACTGATCTTACTTATGTGCGTTTGAAAAAATAATCAACTCCCAAGCAGAAAAAAAGCTCTACAGCTATTTAACAGTAACTCTACAGTTTAATTGCCATTTGTAACAATATCGACTAGGTTAGTTACAACGGGTGCGCTAATAACTTTTCTAATACTGGCTGACTCAATCGTTCCTGAACACTTCTGACTGTGACTCAGCTCACTTGGTGCGCTCCAACCTCAGCACAGTCAATTTGGGTCAACCAGCAAGGAGAACATCGAATGTCGATTACATCAGAAAAGCAATTACCCGAAGCAGTAGCGTCTTGGCGTGATCCGGAAATGGACTCGGTCAAAGGTACCGAAACTCCCAAAGACCCCAACAAAGGCTATATCGCCTTGCTTGGCTGGAGTGTCAACGCGATCAAGGCTGCGCAGAAATTTGACCGTCGATATATCGTTGTTGCTCCTGAATGGGCCGCGGATTTCTGTACCGCGAACAACATTCCTTTTCTTCCGTGGGACTTTATCCGGCTAAACGACCGGTCCATGGAAATCGCCGAAAAGCTAAAAGAGGAAGGCGTCGATATCGCCATCCCACTGTTTGAAGAAACCGTTGAATGGTCCGGTGCGATCAACTCGGTTCTTCTCGACAGTCCTCGTATGTTCGGGCAGTCCATTCTGTTCCGTGACAAGGCGTTAATGAAGCGTCGTGCCCAGCTTGGCGGTATTCGCGTCGGCATTTTCGAAGAGGCGCATGAGAAAGAAGACATCGTTCGCTTCATGAAGCGCGTCAACCAAACGCTGCTTAAACTTGATGGCGACCCGGATGACCCGATTCACGTCAAGGCATTCGACAAAGCCGGTTGCCTCGGTCACCGAATGATTCGCAAGATCGAAGAGATCGACAACATTCCGGACGAAGAATACCCCCTGCTAATGGAAAGCCATCTGGATGGCTGGGAGTTCGCCGTTGAGGCCTGGATACACGATGGCAAAATCCAGTTCCTGAATATTTCAGAATACGTAACGTTGGGCTATTCGGTATTCGTACCCGCGACGGCGGAACTCGAGAGCTGGCGCACCGCGATCACTAAACAGATCGAACTGCTGATCAAAACGTTCGATATTCAGTTTGGCTTGATTCACCCCGAGTACTTCGTCACAGCTGATGGTGAGATGTACTTTGGCGAGGTTGCCTACCGCCCACCCGGCTTCAAAGCTTTCGAGCTGATTGAAAAAGCCTACGGGTTTAACGCCTATCAAGCATCGATGCTCGTGTTTGATCCGAAAAGCACAAAAGAGGAAGTGGCAGCGTTCTTCCCCCGTGAAGTGGTCGATGCGAAAGGCTACGCCGGCTGCTTCGGTGTGTACCCACGCCGCCGGGTGGTCAGCAAGCTGGAAATGCCCAAAGAAACGATTGAGCATCCCTATTTCGAGTCCCACGAACTGGTCGCGCCCGCAGAAGAAACCGTTCCTGACCGCTCAGCCTTCGGGACACACTGGGGCCTGCTCTTCTTCTTTGGAGACGACCCCATCAAAATGCGCGATCTATTGAAAGCGCAGGAAGATCTGGATTTCTACGTCTAAAAAGCTTCAAAACAACAGGTTTCATTATGGGCGCCCTATCTGCAATTGTTGCTGATAGGGCGCCCTTTTTTTACCCACGCTAGCTCTTTCAGCATTGAGGTTTGGTTCTCCCCTTGGCTAAGGCCGGTATACTCGCTTGATTTATTGATGAGAGATGCGATGCGCCCACGACTCCTGTTGTGCCTATTATTGCTGCTCCCCCTGGTACTGCTGTCCGGCTGCGATGAAACGCCGACCGGGCGCTCCCAACTGACATTGGTACCAGAAAATTTAATGACACAGATGGGCGAGGATACCTTCGACCAACTACGCCGTGACCAGCCAGTCTCACGTGACGCAGCCGCTAACCGCCAGGTAGAGTGCGTAGCTCAGGAAATAATAGCCGCCACCGAGGCCATCTATCCGGCTGACGAGTTACCGGAGTCCTGGGAAGTTGTCGTTTTTGAAGATGATTCTCCCAACGCTTTCGCCCTACCAGGCGGACGCATCGGCGTGCATACCGGCCTACTCCAAGTCGCCGAGACGCCTGACCAACTGGCGGCGGTGATCGGCCATGAAGTTGGTCATGTGCTGGCTGACCATGGCAATGAACGCCTTACTCAGCAGCTTGGCATTAAGGCCGGGATGCTAGTAGTAGGATTGTTAGGCGAGGGAGACATGGGACAGCAGCAGTTAATGCAGGCATTGGGCCTCGGCGCCCAGCTCGGCATCACCCTGCCGTTCAGCCGCGCCCACGAGGAAGAAGCCGACCTGATGGGGCTGGCGATCATGGCGCAAGCAGGGTTCAACCCACAAGAAAGCGTGGCACTGTGGCGCAACATGGCGGCGGCTGGTGGCGGTCAGCCTCCTGAATTTCTTTCTACGCATCCCGCCCATGAGTCGCGCATTACGGCATTACAACAAGCAATGGAAGAAGCCGTGGCAAGCTATCGCACGGTCGCCCCGGCTGATTGTTCTGGGTAGGTAATTATCAGGCAAATAGGTGATGTCTGCGATGTGAGTAAGGATTACTAGCTGCTCTACGCAGAACCGCTTGTGGTCAATAATAACCCCACGTCACTCTCTTGGTAATTTGGATTCGCCCTGCCTACTCTTTGTCAGTGAACTCTCTCATGAGCGGCATATTCAAGCCCATGCCTAGTCCGCCCACAATTGATCTCTTATGGTAGCCATTGATGAACCAGCCGTTGCAAAACCTCGAACAACTCCTTGACCGAGTGGGCGAGTTGACACGCCACAACGATCGCGTCTCAATCGAGATGGTTGTTGAATCGATTGGCAGCCGTTCTTTTGGGCCGCTGTTGATGCTGATTGGCATCACGTTATTCTCGCCGCTCAGTGGCGTACCTGGCATGTCGTTCTTCATGGCGTTGTTCGTGTTGCTGGTAGCCGTACAGATGCTGATCGGTCGGAAAAAATTTTGGTTGCCCCATTTCATTCTCGACCGCTCTGTTGAGCATAACAAACTGCAGAAAGCGCTCGACTGGCTCAACAAGCCAGCGCGGGGCATAGACCGCGTTCTTAAACCACGATTAACGTTCCTAGTACATAGAGGGGGCAGCTATGGCATTGCCGTGCTGTGTGTCATCGTCGGTCTGTGTATGCCGATCATGGAACTGGTGCCCTTTTCTTCCTCGGCTGCCGGGCTGGCTTTGCTGGCGCTAGGGCTTTCACTGGTGGCCCACGACGGGTTACTCGCCCTATTGGCGTTTGTTATCTTCGGCGCCACGTTCACGCTTATCGCTGTCAACCTACTGTGATTGATCCCGACAGCAGCACTATGAGATAACGCGACACAAGAGGCTCCTTAATGACGCATTAGCTAGGGGCTTGACCGTCGTCCTGTGGCTGCGATTGGCTACCCTCGCGGAGGCGCTCGATGGAGGCGTTTCCCTGCTTCGCCAAGGTCGCCAGGCGGTCGATTTGCTCATCCAGCCGCGGTAAGGCCTCCTGCCGATAGCTTGAGAGATCATCGATCGCGCCCATTACCTCGCTGAAAGCTTCCTCAAGCACTTGCATATCAAGCATCGCGGAGGAGGCGCGCTTTTGGATATCTACCCCTTGCTGACGCAGTGCCTTGGCGGTCCCGCCAATCATCTGCGACGTGGTAGTGTTAAGGGCTTCGATGCGGTCCAGCACCAGGCGTTGGTTAGCCATCGCCATGGCAACGGTCACCGCCACGGTAAGGGCTGAAACAGTGACGTTAATGGCCCTGTCTACACCGCGCATCAATTCCCGGTTATTGCGGATGATGACCTCTAGCGCCAGCACGCCCTGCTGACTCACCGCCAGTTGCTGTTGGAGATCGACAATACGCTGGCGCAGGGGAAAGAGCAGTTCCTCCTCAAGGAAGTGACGCCGCGGATCATCGGCATCGCGAGCGGCAATCTCGCCCTGCAGGCGACTATCAATCAAACGGCCCAGCGCAATTTGCCGGTTCAGCTCAGCAAGGATTTTATTCAAAGCCTGCTGGTCATCGCTCAGGGTAACGTTGTCACGATGTAGCATATCGCGACCGCCTTTCAACTCATCGATAATCGCGTCTAGCGCCTGCTGAGCATTTTCGAACTTCTGAAAGTAGCGCTGCAGGCGGCTGTCGACGCCGGGAATGAGCGCCATAACACGATCCAGCGCGCTCGGCGCTAGGCGATGGCGAGCGGGATCAAGGCCCTCCATGCGCCCGCGCAGATCAACCAGCGCCTTGGCTACCGGCCCACCTTCATCGCCCTGATGGGCTAACTGACGAAGCGGTGTTTGCAACATGACACTGCGATGCGCGGCCTGCTGCTGCAACTCAAGCCCCATCTCGTCTACGGCATGGCGCTGGCGTGCAATGGATTCCTCGTCATTCTCGGCGAGGATATCTTCGACAAAGCGGCCGGCCATCGCCTCAAGCTCAGGGTCGATGGCACGCTCATCGGGGTCGACCGATTCTTCCTGGTTAGCCCCCAGCTGACTGGCAATCTCGTCCACCGGCGGCAGGGAGAGGCGACGTTTGTCATCGGGTTGCTGAGCCATAAACATCTCCTGAGCTATTGAAAGAAGCCGTTGTGAAAACCGCAGGGCACCATTGGCACTGAACCATTAACACAGAACCATTAACACAGAACTTTCGGCACAGCAGCATCGTCCGCTGGATTAATCCTTGCGCGTATAACGATCCGCGCCTTCGACGAAGCGGCGTAAATCCTCCAGTGCCTTCTCGGTGGTAACCGACGCCTGTGGGCGCGCTGTCTCGATACGCGCCATGGAAACAGCGGTGTCGTCGAGCACGGTCAGGGCCGATTCGATACGGGCAGAAAGCTTATTCAACCGGTGCTCGGTTTCCACCAGCAGATCCAGGCGCCGCACCAGGGCAGCGCGCTCCTCCTCGCCCAACTGTTTGCCCTCTTGGGTCAGGCGACTACGCACGTAATTACCGTCTACGCTAACCACCCCTCGCGCCTGGGACGCCATAGATGTCAGCGTATCCACCGCGCCGAGACAAACCTGCGTGACCAAGCCACGCGAGCGCTCGAAAGCCAACTCGCCTGTGTGGAATCGGCCGCTCAGCACGTCCATCACATGCCGATAGCGGCTATAGAGGCGATCCGCCTGAATGGCGAGATCAGGGCGATGCACGTCGAGCAGGCTCTGCTTGGCCCGGCACATAGCTAGTACAAGATCATCGGCCCCCTCTGGCGGCCGTGCAGGGTCGAGTACCGACACGCCGGCCTCATAGGCCTTGCGCTCCTCTTGGGCACGCCGCTTGCGTACCGCGGCCACTCGTTGAGCTTCCTGGCGGCGCTCGCGGCGGCGGGCCAGCCAGCCGCGCAGTGTTCGCTCGACTGGCAGCGCCACAGGAATAGCGACAATACCCGCCAGCCAGCCAAACAGGCTGGGGCTGAAACCGCCCCATAGAGAGGTTAGCCACAGCAGCATGCTGATAAAAGGAACCAGCAAGCAATAGCGGAAGATGACCTGCAGACGGCTGGGAGCCAGCACCGGAAGCGCCAGACCAGGGTTGAAAAGGCCGACCAATAGCCAGGGCAGGCAGGTCATAAACAGGCCATAGGAAAATCCCTGCAGGAATCCCAACATTGATACGGCTATCCTTCATTCATGAAACGCAAACACCAAGTGTAGAGTAACTGAGATGGCCCGCTCAGCACCAGTTAGACACACTCCTGTGATTCTCTGAAGTCGGCCGATATCAATTCTCTTGGGTGCTTTGATCAGCGCGGATGAAACATGTTGCAAAACACCTGCACTGCCGAACGGCAGCCTATGGAGAAGAGGCACTCTACTTCGCCCAGCTTGGCGTAATCGACCGACAACTCCTACGTTGTTTTAAGGACTGGTTGTAAAACCGGTTATAAAAACTGTTTATAAGAACCGTTTATAAGAACCGCTTATAAAAACAGGCTGTAAAGACACCGGGAGACGTAACGATGGATGCACTTGCGCGAAAGCTGGGCCTCAAGACGGATCCCACTATTTTTTTCACATCGGCAGGGATCATGATCCTTTTCCTTGTGGCGCTGCTGATTGCGCCTGGCCCTATAGGGGAAGCCTTCGGCGCGGGGCGGCAATGGATCGTTACTAACCTTGGCTGGTTTTTTATTTTTGGGGTCACAAGTTGGGTGGCGTTTCTGCTGTGGGTGGCAATAAGCCGTTTCGGGGCAATACGCTTAGGTGGCAATGATGCGAAACCGGCCTATACCAACGCCTCCTGGTTCGCCATGCTGTTCGCTGGCGGTATCGGCACGGTATTAATGTTCTGGGGCGTGGCCGAGCCGATTTCCCACTTCGCTACGCCCCCGCGGCCGGGTGTCGAGCCCTTTTCGGTGGCCGCCGCCGACGATGCCATGAGCTTTTCGATTTATCACCTAGGCCTGCACACCTGGGCAATTTTCGCCATGCCAGGGTTGGCGTTCGCGTACTTTATCTACCGTTACAACCTGCCAATGCGTTTCAGCTCGGTTTTCTTCCCGTTTTTAGGCGATCGCATTTACGGCCCTGTCGGCAAAGCGCTCGATATCTTTGCCATTCTCGGCACCCTGTTTGGCGTGGCAGTTTCTATCGGCCTAGGCACCCAGCAGATCAATGCAGGGCTAACGGAACTGTTTGGCGTTCCGGATGCCGTGACGACGAAGGTGCTTATCATCGCTGTGCTAACTACCGTCGCCGTGGGATCGATCGTGGCGGGGCTGGATTCAGGCGTAAAGCTGCTTTCCAATATCAATATCGGGATGGCCGTTGGCCTGCTGCTGTTTGTGCTATTTACCGGCTCGACCGTTTTCCTGTTACGTGCCGTTGTCGAAACCTTTGGCCTCTATATAACGAACCTGCTGCCCATGGCGTTTTGGAATGACACGCTGGCACGCTATTCCAGTGAAGGCGGCGCCTGGGGGTGGCAAGGCAGTTGGACGGTGTTCTACTGGGCCTGGACAGTCACTTGGTCGCCATTCATCGGCATATTCGTAGCGCGGATTTCCCGCGGTCGGACTATCCGAGAGTTCGTACTCGGCGTGCTGTTCGCCCCTTCCATCTTTACGCTGATCTGGTTTGCGATCTTCGGCTGGTCGGCCATGGAGATTGACGGCATTGGCCCCGAGGCGCGGGCAGCATTGGGTGATCAAGCCGGTACTTTATCCGCCGCCGTGGCCGAAAGTATCCCACTCGCCATGTTCGCGTTTTTCGATAACTTCCCCGCTGCTACCTTGATTCAGGGCTTGGCGGTGGTGATCGTCGCTATCTTCTTCGCCACCTCATCGGACTCCGCCTCTCTGGTCGTCGATATGCTGTGTACCGGCAGCGCAGACCCAGGCCCATGGCATCAGCGCGTATTCTGGGGTGTCTCGGAAGGCATGCTAGCCGCCATGCTCATCGTGCTGGCAGGCGATGCCGGGCTGACCGCTCTACAGGAGGTCATCACCGTGGTCGGTCTCCCGATGTTTATTCTGGTGTTTATCATGATGTTCGCGCTGTACCGCGGCCTCTCCCATGAGGATCTCAGCGAAGTGCGGGTAGGCACCCCACCCAGGCAGGAAGAGTTGAAGCCGGAAGATTAGGTGACGCCTAACAGGGGCCTGTGAGGAATCGCAGGTTCCTGTTTTTTAATGGGGGGCTCTGAACCTGACACTCGATGCCGCCGTACCGCATTGGCCGGAGCAACGGTTAGAAGGCCCTATTAAACTGCTCTCGATAATTCTTGACGACAATAAAGGTTAACGTCGCTTTGCTCGGATATACAGGTTCGGGTAAACATGTCCAAATAAATAAACGGCCTTATTGACAGGCGTGACTATACTGTGAATTAAGACTGGAGAAATGTCCTAATGCGGCCAGTGTGAGGCATATGGCTAATCCCCAGCTAGGTTGTATTCCTCACTATCCCGTTCGGCGGTGCCTTCTGCGCACCGCCGAACCCACTTAATGGTGGTCGTCATGAGCCAGCTTACGTCAACCGCAATCAAGGAGTTCAAGACCGGTTTCGCAGGAAGTGTTCTTCTTCCTGACCACCCTCGATATGACGAAGTGCGCCAGATATGGAACGCCATGATTGATCGCAGGCCTTCCATGGTAGCTCGCTGCACGTCACCTGCCGATGTCGTTCACGCCCTGAACTTCGTACGTCAACACAACGTGCCTTTCTCCCTTCGTGGTGGTGGGCACAACATTGCTGGCAATGCGGTCTGCGATGAGGGCGTGATGATCGACCTCTCACCGATGAAGAAAGTAGACATCGATCAACAACATCATCAAGGCCATGTTGAGCCTGGGTGTACCCTCGCTGAATTTGACACCGCTGCCCAAGCATACGGGCTCGCCACACCGCTGGGCATCAACTCCACCACCGGAGTGGCTGGCCTGACCCTGGGGGGCGGCTTCGGTTGGCTCAGCCGAAAATACGGCCTGACCGTCGACAACCTACTCGGCGTGGACATTGTCACGGCAGATGGTCAACAGCTGCACGCCAGCGAATCGGAAAATGCCGACCTTTTCTGGGGGCTGCGTGGCGGGGGCGGGAACTTTGGTATCGTGACCCGCTTCACGTTTCAGCTACATCCCGTAGGCCCGAACGTGCTGTGCGGTCTTATCGTTTTTCCCTTCGAACAGGCAAAATCGGTCATCACCCAGTTCGACCGCTTTACCGAAACCATGCCCGACGAACTCAACGTGTGGATGGTCACTCGCAAGGCACCTCCCTTGCCCTTCCTGCCCGAGGAAGTGCATGGCAAAGAGATCGTGGCATTCGCCCTGTGCTACGCAGGCGACCCCGCTGAAGGCGAGAAACTTATCGAGCCGCTGAGAGGATTCGGCACCGCCTACGGCGAGCATATCGGTGTGCAACCTTACACAGACTGGCAGCAGGCCTTCGACCCACTGTTGACGCCAGGAGCCCGTAACTATTGGAAATCCCATAACTTCTTGACGCTTGATGAAGGGGTGATCGATACCATTATCGACTATGCCAGTACGCTACCGTCTCCGCAGTGCGAGATATTCATCGCCACGCTAGGTGGGCAGGCGAGCCGCGTAGACCCGCAAGCAATGGCCTATTCGAGCAGGGATGCCAATTATGTGCTGAACGTACATGCGCGCTGGGAAACAGCGGCGGATGACGCCCGTTGCATTACCTGGGCGCGGGACTTCTTTGCTCGCTCACAGCCCTTTGCCAGTGGCGGCGCCTACGTCAACTTCCTGACCGAGGACGAGACCGACCGCACTGCCTTCGCCTATGGCGCAAGCTATGAGCGACTGGTGGCAATTAAGAAGCAGTACGACCCGGAAAATCTCTTTCGTATCAACCAGAACATCAGACCCGCTTGAGCGCTGCTTCCCGAACAAGGCCCTGAGCGGGATCTAACGACCCGCTCTGAGGAACACCGCCATGCTCACCACGTAAGCGCGCCATAAACCCCATCTACCCACCTTATTGTTGACTGATCACACTGGTGGTCTCTTTAGCATTGGAGATCATCATGAGTCGCGACCTCAATTCCACTCAAGCATTTTGGTTAGGGCACCTGTCTTATGCCGCCGCGTTGCAGATGCCGTTAAGCGCGTATGCT
>NZ_JBANSO010000010.1:0-149510 GCF_037070225.1 Vreelandella indica | reverse complement strand
CCCGGGGTGACATGGAGAACCGGATCAAGGATCAACAACTGAGCCTGTTTGCTGACCGGACCTCCAGCACGCACTGGTGGGCCAATCAGTGGCGGCTGATCTTGTCGGGCTTCGCTTATACGCTGTTCGAGCGGTTACGGACTTATCTGAAGCACACGCCCTTCGCGCGCATGAGTCCGAGCAACCTGAGGCTCAAGCTCATCAAAGTAGGCGCGGTCATCATCCGCAATACGCGTCGAATCCGAGTACTCATGAGTGACAGCTACCCCTATAAAACGGCGCTATCCGATCTCGTCAGGCGGTTGGTTCCTAACTGACTGCTCGGGCGCCCCCGGCCCGAAGCAATGGGGGAAAGGGGGAAGTGTGTCTGAACGCCGGAAAGTGGTTAAAAAGTAGCCGATGTAAGTCGAGCCAGTAGGTGTTTAGCGGTGTTACAGCCTGAGTGCGGTACTGGCTGAGGTACTATGAGAAATCCAGGCTAGATGCTGAGCGTGCCGAAGCGCACCATGCCCATGGTGTATTCGAAATCGTGCTGCCCAAGCGGGAAGAACTCAAGCCGCGGCGTATTGACGTTCAGGCGGCTTAAGTCATGTTTATTAACCTTGGTAAAGGAGGATAAACCATGAATAACGTTGTCCGTACAGCCACCCAGTCCCCGTTGCAGGAGCGCGGCGACATAAAACATTCTCAGGAAACGTTGCTGCCGGCAGTGGATATCATTGAGGAAGCCAGTGCCCTCAAACTGATTGCCGATATGCCTGGCGTGACCCGCGAGTCGCTCAAAGTAGAGCTCGATAACAACGTGCTGAGTTTGGAGGGTGAGATAGCCCTGACTATGCCTGAAGGGCTGAGCGCGCTGCATGCCGAGGTGCGTGGCCAGCGGTTTGCACGCCGCTTCAATCTCAGTCATGAAGTGGACAGTGATGCCATTACGGCCAGTATCACCAATGGTGTCGTGACCATTACGCTGCCGAAAAAGGATAGCCATCGCTCACGGCGTATCGATGTTCAGGCAGCATAAGACAGGGCTGCTACCTACCGCCCTCGGTATTTTCTCTGTAATACGGGGGCGGTACTTTCCATCTGCGCTATTTAAGCTCTATGCTCTAGTGAGGAAGTTTTTGTTTTACACTTTCTTACAAATTAAGTAGAGAGGAGCCCATCATGACCGATATAGCCGCTTTGCTTGGCAGCGATGCCGATAGCTTGCTTAACCACACTTGCCAGGGTGTTCGTCGTGAGGACTTGCATCTCCCTGGCCCCGATTTCATCGATCGTGTGATGGCCGATAGTGACCGCAGCCCAGCGGTGCTGCGTAACATGCAGGCATTCTTTGATCATGGGCGCTTGGCAGGCACTGGCTATCTTAGCCTGCTGCCGGTAGACCAGGGCATTGAACACTCGGCAGGCGCCTCGTTTGCGCCTAACCCGCGCTACTTCGACCCGGCCAACATTGTCGAGTTGGCTGTAGAGGGTGGCTGCAACGGCGTAGCTTCTACGCTCGGGGTGCTTTCGTCGGTGGCGCGGCGCTATGCTCACAAGATCCCGATGATGCTGAAACTCAACCATAACGAGACGCTGAGTTACCCGGCCATCTATGACCAGACATTATTTGCTGATGTAGAGCAGGCGCACGACATGGGCTGCGTGGCAGTGGGGGCGACCATTTACTTTGGCTCCCACGAGAGTCGCCGACAAATCATGGAAATCAGCGAAGCCTTTGAGCGCGCTCACCAGTTGGGCATGGTCACCGTGTTGTGGGCGTATCTACGCAACCCGGATTTCAAGCAGGAAGGCACCGATTACCACGTCGCAGCCGACCTCACCAGCCAGGCCAACCATATGGCAGCCACTCTCAAGGCGGATATCGTCAAACAGAAATTGCCTGAAAATAATGGCGGCTACAAAGCCGTTGGTTTCGGCCATACCCACGATGATGTTTACAGCAAGCTGACGACCGATCACCCGATCGATCTGGCACGCTACCAGGTTGCCAACTGCTTTATGGGACGCGCTGGGTTGATCAACTCCGGCGGGGGCTCTAAAGGGCATTCTGACCTGGGTGAGGCCGTTCGCACGGCGGTGATCAATAAGCGTGCCGGGGGCATGGGCCTTATTTCCGGTCGCAAGGCGTTCCAGAAGCCGATGAAGGAGGGCGTCGATCTGCTGCATGCCATTCAGGATGTCTATCTCTCCAAAGACGTTTCCATCGCCTAATGCTAGCGATCGCAGGCATCGCTTCATAGGTTACTAGCGTAAGAGGTTATTTGTTCTCGGAAAGGGGCGTTGAACATTATTAATGTTCAACGCCCCTGCCACTTAGCGCTCTTCATTTGTCCCCTTCTGAAAGGTTGAATGTTTCCAAAAGGCTTTATGGCCCTCTTTTAGCGCCTGAGTACGGCTGATACCGATATCTTCGAGTAGCCGATCCTCGAGCGCCAGCAACTGGCGGCGGCTGCGGCGATACTGGCGGTAGCTTTGTAACTGAATGCGAAGCTGGGTGAGGCTAAAGCGTGGCATGGCTAATCCTCCGTGTTAGGTGTCCCACCAGATTACTCAGTGCTATTCCCTGGATACAGATATAGGTATCATTATTTTAAGGATACAGATTGCTGTGTTATATCTCTGTATGGTCGCTTAAGAGTTCATCTGTATTGCTTTCAGGCTGGGGGTGGGAGGGTGTCATGACGCGCTACGAAGAGGTTGCTACCATTTTGCGGGAGCGTATAGAGCACGGTATTTACCGTGTGGGTGATCGCCTGCCCTCTATTCGTGCGGTTTGTCAGGAACTAGACGTCAGCATTTCGACGGCTCAGGAGGCCTATCGGCAACTGATGGACGTTGTATTGATCGAGTCTCGACCAAAATCCGGCTACTTCGTACTGCCAAGCCGGGCGCCAGCGGTGCTGCCCTCCGTCTCCCGGCCAGCGCAGCGCCCATTGGATGTTTCCCAATGGGATCAGGTGCTTGAACTCGTCGCCACCCAGCGAGATGACGAGCGGCTGCTGCTTGGGCGTGGTGTACCGAATTTTGAGTACGAAACGCTGCGGCCGTTGTCGAAAATCCTCGCTGGCCTGCATCGCAGTAATGACCTGCACGGGTTCAACTACGACAAGCTAAGCGGTAGCCCTGAGCTGCGACAGCAGGTGGCGCGATTGGCCATTGCCTCGGGCTGCCTGCTGCACCCGGATGACATTGTGATTACCACCGGTTGCCAAGAGGCGCTGGCCATTTCCCTGCGCACCCTTACTCAGCCCGGCGATGTGGTGGCCGTTGACTCGCCCAGCTTTTACGGCACCATGCAGATCCTTAAAGCCAACGGCTTGAAAGCGCTGGAAATTCCCACCGACCCGCAAACCGGTATCAGCCTGGAAGCCCTGGAGTTGGCGCTTGAGCAGTGGCCGATCCGCGCGATACAAGTCACGCCGACCTACAACAACCCACTGGGCTACACCATGAGTGAGGCACGTAAACGGGCGCTGTTTCAGCTCGCTCAGCGTTTTGATGTGGCGATTATTGAAGATGATATCTACGGCGATTTGTCATTCTCGCTGCCCAGACCGCGCACCGTTAAATCCTTTGATGACGATGGGCGCGTGATGCTGTGCAGCGGCTTTTCTAAAACGGTGGGGCCTGGTTTGCGGGTGGGCTGGCTGGCGCCGGGCCGCTATCGCGACCAAGCGTTGCATATGAAGTACGTCTCTACTGGCGCCTCAGCCACGCTGCCGCAGCTGGCAGTGGCGGAGTTCGTCGCCAAGGGGCATTACGAGCGTCACGTCCGTTACGCCACTCGCCAGTATCAGCGCCAGCGCGATATCATGATCAGTTGGGTGCAGCGCTACTTCCCCAGGGGCGCGGGCATCAGTTATCCACAAGGCAGCTTTTTGCTTTGGGTAGAACTGCCCGCTGCGGTGGACTGTGTACGACTCAACCAGCGCTTGGCGCAGCGTGCGATCCACGTAGCACCGGGGTCGCTGTTCTCAGCCTCGGGCAAGTTTCGCCAATGCCTGCGCCTTAACTATGCGTTTACGCTAACCCCCGAGATCGAAGCGGCCGTGCGTACGGTGGGCGAGTTTGCCACTGAGATGGTGGAAGAAGCGCAGGCGCATGCAGCCGTGCTGGGATGACGATCAGCCGCAAGCCTTACAAGGCGAGGTTGTCCTGGCGCACATCCAACTGCTCTAGGCGCTGCTTCAAAAGACCTGGAAAGCGGGCATACCAAGTTTGATTGAGCGGAGAGGGGTGAGGCAGCGGATAGAGTTGAAAGGTTTGTGCTTCACCCCGGTCATCCTCTAACGTTACTTCGATACTACTTTCAAACCGATCCTCGCGCTTCCAGAACGCCTCCAGGCGTGCACGCTCCTCCTTTGAGCGGCCGATACCGAACCATAGGAAAGCTTCGCGACCCAAGGTGATTAGGGTTCGCCCTTCCCAGCGGGAGATCAGGACTTCGTTCATCAGGCCGTGAAAGTGGCGCTTAACCTTCATGGACCACGCTTTATTGCCGACGGGCTTGTAAGGCACAGTGTTGATCCAGAAAAAGTGCTCTCCCACGGCGCGGGAGGCCTCGAAGTCGGGCATTTTCTCATCATAAAGGTGCTCATACAGCGCCTTTCTGACCAACTGCCCGCCAGTGCCGATAAAGGGCTCCCCATGGCGAACCTCGTCGCGCCCAGGGTCGCGTCCAAAAAAGCCAATGCGCTGGTTAGGCTTGCCAAGGCCGATGATGGGCTCCAGTGGGTCGCGCTCGAAGCGCTGGTAAACCTCGACATCGATTCCTTCGATTTCTGCCGCTAGCGCCCTGAATTGTTCCTGTTGCTGCGGGGTCAGTGACATCGTCCATGCTCCTTGCTGCTGTCGTTTGGCTAGTTCAATCAAACCACTCTTGCGCCGTGCGCCATAGGCACATACCGGCGAAGTAAACAGAGGCAATTCCCCAACCCCATACGGCCCAGACGGTGTGCTCAGGGCTGGAAAGTATCAGTGACGTCGCACACACGCACCATAGCAGTGTGACGGCGATATTGAGTGGCATGAACAAACGCACGCGAAAGGGGTGCAGAAACTTCATTTTAGTGACGGTGAGAATGGCGAGAACAACGATAGTGGCAAAGGTAATAAAAGGCGGTAAATCAATAATGTAAAAATAGGCGGCGGTAATGTTCCAGGCGGCTGGAAAACCAACGAAGTAGTTGTCCTGGCTTTTCATATCGACATTGCAGAAACAGAACATCGACGACAGCAGAATAATGAACACTGAGAGCAGTGCAAAATAGGGCGGCAGTTCAATAAAGTAGTAGATAAAGAGGGCAGGAATAAAGGCCCAGGTCAGGTAATCAATGACCATATCGAGCGTTGAGCCATCGAAGTGGGGCAGTATCGTCTTCACTTCATACTTACGCGCCAGCGTGCCATCGATACCATCAATCATCATCGCAGCACCCAGCCAGAGGAGGCAGGCGACGGGATTATTGTCGACCAGTGCAAGCAGCGCCATGGTACCGAGTAGCACACCGCTGGCGGTGAATATATGCACGCTCCAAGCTTTATACCGTGAGGTGCGGGATTCTGTATGCGAAGAAAACGATTGAACCACGTTGGCCCCATTGGGAACGTGTTGTCCCCTTGCTGTTCGGTTTATTGATAAGTGTGTCAAAAACCATACCCTATCACTGTTTTTTTATATCGGCCGCTTAAATTGCTGCCGCGTCTGAGCCACCTGCTTGCGGGTAATGCAGTTTATCGAGTGATCATTGACTAGCCCCATCGCCTGCATAAAGGCAAAAGCGGTCGTCGGGCCAACGAATTTCCAACCGCGTTTTTTTAACGCTTTGGATAGAGCGATGGAGTCAGGCGAGATGGTCTGGGTTTGCGGCGGGGGAAGTGAGTCGGTGTCTGGCTCGAAACGCCAGAAGAACGCGGCTAACGAGCCTTCCTGATCGACCATTTCTTGCGCTCTTAAAGCATTATTAATGACCGCTTCGATTTTTCCGCGATGGCGAATAATGCCCGCGTTCTGCAGCAGTCGCTGCACATCGTCTTCACCAAACCGGGCAACCTGATGAAAATCAAAATGATGAAAAGCGGCACGGAAGTTCTCGCGTTTATTGAGAATGGTGCGCCAACTCAACCCCGACTGAAAGCTCTCCAGGCACAGCTTCTCGAACAGCCGCTGGTCGTTAGTTACTGGAAAGCCCCACTCATTGTCATGGTAAGGCAAAAACTCCGCCGCGCCCCCACACCATAGGCAGCGGGAATGACCATCAGGGGCGATAAAGTCGGACATAGAGCATTTCCTTAGCAAGTGATAAAAGCTGTTTTCAGTTAGCAATTAGGTGTTAACTCACTATAACGTTATTGGCGTGATAGCAAACGAGCCTGGAGATGAGTATGACATTTGTTCGCCCTGCCACGATTAATGATCTTGATACGCTAACGGAGCTGCTAGATGGTTATCGGCAGTTCTACGCTCAGCCTAGTAATGTGGAGGCCGCTCGTGCCTTTTTGCGCCAACGATTTGGGCAGGCGGATTCACGCATCCTCGTTAGTGAGGGTGGGGATGGTCAACTGACTGGCTTTGTGCAGCTTTATCCGGGCGTTTCCACAGTGGGCTTAAATGCACGCTGGACGCTAAATGATCTGTTTGTGTTGCCAGAGTGTCGTGATAAAGGCACCGGTAGGGCGCTAATGGAGGCTGCCGCACAACTTGCCCACGAGCATGGCGTAGCACGCTTGATATTAATGACGCAGGTAGAGAACGAGCGTGCCCAGCACCTTTATGAGTCATTGGGCTGGCAGCGTAATACGGCGTTTTATGGTTACTTGCTTGATGTGAAGTGAGTTAAGCAGTTCAGGCTCGGCACCTAGCCGAGCCTGAACCGCAGTGCATCAAGCCTCGCTTAGCTTGCGCGCTCTATGCAGGTTTTCCATCGTGTTCAGACACGCCTGGGCGGCTTCTTTCCCTTTGGTAACAAAGTGTTGGGTGTAGAAGTCGTGATGCGTGGCGTGCTCATGGAAGTGGTGCGGTGTTAATACTGCAGAGATCACCGGCACTTGCGTGTCTAGCTGCACCCGCATCAAGCCATCAATCACCGCATGGGCGACAAAGTCGTGGCGATAAATACCGCCATCAACCACAAAGCCAGCCCCTACAATGGCACCATAGCGGCCACTTTGAGCGAGGATCTTAGCTTGCAAGGGAATTTCGTAAGCACCTGAAACGGTGAAGCTGTCTACTTGTTCGGCGTTAAGCCCACAGCGTTCTACTTCAGTAATAAAGGCTTCATAGGCCTTCTCGACGATATCCTGATGCCAGTGGCCTTGAATAAACGCGATGCGTTGAGACGTGGTGTGGGTAGAAAGTGTCAGCGGAAATGTCTGATTCATGGTCATTCTCTTGGCTAAGTTGTACCAGAATCAGGGCACGCGGAACCGGTCGTCAGGCAGCCGTAACAGATGGCATCAGCCACTGTTAACGTTGCGTGTCTAAGGTGCCGTTCTCTTTCATCCGGACTATCACCGTCGGCTTCGGTTTCTCACCGAATCTGCTGACCTCAAGCAATTGCTTGCTTGAGCGCTCGCGGGCTTAGCGGCCTGGTTCAAAGGCCGTATCACCGCCGGTGGGGACTTTCACCCCGCCCTGAGAACTTTGCTGAATATCAGCCCAACCATTTTACGCTTATTCTAAAAGCCGAGCCAAGGCGGTGTGGTTATTTTGGCGGGTTCACGCTGCATGATGATCTCGCCGTGGCGCACCGAAAGCAGCACCTCGCCTTGATTGCGCAGCACGCTGTAATCATCTTCCCCCTCCAGCAGGTTGAAGCTGGCCGGTTTGCCCACCTCAATGCCGTAGCGTTCTTCGATGTTAAGCGTGCGAGCGCTATTGTCAGTAATCAGCGAAAGCGCCTGACTGAAATCCTGATAACCCATCATTTGGCAGATATGCAGGCCGAAATCCAACGTGCGTAAGAGCTTGCCATTTCCCAACGAATACCAGGGATCAAAAATGGAGTCTTCAGCAAAGCAGGCGTTGATACCCGCTTCGTTGAGTTCCTTTACCCGTGTGACGCCGCGCCGTTTGGGGTAGGTGTCGAAGCGCCCTTGCAAATGAATACTTTCGGTGGGGCAAGAGACGAAATTAATGCCCGAGCGCTTGAGCAGCAGAAACAGCTTGGAGCAGTAGGCGTTATCGTAAGAGTGCATCGCCGTGGTATGGCTGGCGGTCACGCGGCTGCCCAAATCATTAAATAGCGCTTCACAGGCCAGTACTTCAAGAAAGCGCGAATTGGGGTCGTCGATCTCGTCGCAGTGCACATCCACCAAGCGGTCGTACTTGATCGCGAGTTCGATCACTCGCTTCATGGACGCCACGCCCAGTTCGCGAGTGTATTCGAAATGGGGGATGCCGCCCACGACGTCGGCACCGAATTCCAGCGCCTCTTCCATTAGCTTTTCTCCGCCGGGGTAGGAGAGCAGGCCGTCTTGCGGAAAGGCGACTACTTGAATATCGATTTTATCCTTCAGTTCATCCCGCAAGGTACACAGTGTTTTAAGGCCAATCAGGCTTGGGTCGCTGGTGTCAGCGTGGGTGCGTACGAACTGAACACCGTTGCCGATTAATAAATTAAGCGTTTTCAGAGCGCGCTCGCGAATATCGGCTTCGGTGAGCATAGGCTTACGCTCACCCCAGCGCTCAATGCCTTCAAACAGCGTGCCGCTTTGGTTCCAGCTTGGCTCACCCGCGGTGAGGGCGGCATCCAGGTGAATATGAGGCTCGATAAAGGGTGCACAAACGAGCTTGGCGCCTGCATCAATCTGCCCCGCGCTCGCTGTTTGTGGTGCATCTTGTGCGGTGATGGCGGTGAACGTGCCGTTCTCAATTTCCAGCCGATAAAGCTCAGGGCGCTGGCGTAGGCGGGCATTAATGATCTGCATGGGCATATGAAAAAGGGCTCACTTATTGTTTAGCGGGTGAAGGAAGCGTATCGCTCAGCGTAGCGTGGTTTAAACGCAGCAGCACGGCGTAGCTGCCCGCTGCCACCGCGACCCCTACCAATGGCGGCAGTAACGGGGAAAAGTAGGCAGCCCCGGCACCCAGCGCATAGGCAGCCAGCCCTCTACGGTTGAAATCAGGCAGTTGAGCGGTATCCAGAGCGGGGTAACGGCCTTTATGCTTGAGCCAGAAGTCCGCCATGATCACCCCGCCCATGGGCGGAATAAACGTGCCAAGCAGTACCAGAAAGGGGATAAGCAGATTGTACATACCGCCGACCGCTAGCACCGTCCCAATGGCCGCACCTGCTACGGTGACCAAGCGGCGCTTTTCAGTACGCAGCAAATTGCAGCCCGCCACCGCGAAGTTGTAAATAGTGTTGTCCTGTGTCGTCCAGATATTGAGAAACAGCATCAGCACGGCGATGGTGACAAAGCCCTGGGCAATCAGCACATCGACAATATCCGCCTGCTGGTAAATCATGGTGCCAAGTGCACCAGTGAGCACCATTAAACCGTTCCCCACAAAAAACGCTGCCAGGGTCGCAATGACGGCAATTTTCGGCGTTTTGGCGAAGCGGCTCCAGTTAGTGGCTTGGGTGCCGCCGCTGATAAACGTGCCGATGATGACAGTGACCGCTGCCGCCATGCCCATACTTTCCGTAGGCGTTTGCTGGCTTAGTCCTGTAAAGCCGCGCACATCCACCAACCCAGTGAACAGGCTAATCAAAATAAACAGCATCATGGCGGGGACGGCAAAGCGCGAAAGCCAGTCCATGCCCTTATAACCAATCATTGCGGTGATACAAAAGCCAAAACCAAAAAGCACCATTAAAGGGATTTCCAGCCATTCAGGCATCCCTGTGGTGCGTACTAGTACCAGCGCGATGGTCGCTGTGCCCCAGGCGTACCAGCCAATCTGTGTAAAACCGAGGATAAAATCAGAAAGTTTGCTGCCCTTCTCGCCAAAACAGAAGCGCCCCATCAGCACCGAATTAAGCCCGCTTTTGCAGGCGATATAAGCAAGGGCTGCCGCATACGTTCCCAGCAACAGGTTACCAATCAGTATGATCCAGAGCAGTTGGCCAATCGGAAACGCTTGGCCTAACGTGCCACCGGCCCACATGGTCGCGGTGAAAAAGGTAAAGCCGAGCAGTACGGCTGACGTGGAGAGTAACCCTTTGCGGGCACGGGTAGGGACTTCGCTGAGCGGGTAATCAGATTGGTTCATGGCAGGCTCCGGTTGAAAACGGTTCTCTTGAAAATATAAGCAACCGGCATGCCAAGTTTGCTTTATTTATTAGGACTGTTTTCCACTAACAACCCGCGCATTAACGTTTCGACGATAGCGTCGCACTCCTCTGCTAGTGAGTACTGCTGTGGGTCTTGCAGCCAATCAAAGCAGACGCCAATCAAAAAGCCATGAAACTGGCGGCGCGCGCTGGTGGGGGAGAGCCCCGCACGCAATTGGCCTGCCAGTTGTGTTTGTTCAAACAGACGTTCTACCTGTACTTCAGCGTGCTCTGAAAGGCGGGTGATCATGCTGATGCGCGGGTGATCATCTTCCAGTTTCTCGCAGCGGTGCAGCACGATGGTGGCTGCCCGCTGCAGTGGTAGGTCATGGCAGATGCCTGCCAGCGAGCGTTGGGCAATCTCGCGTAAGCAGGCCACTGGCGTTGCACCAAGATGGTGGGTTGTATCATCGACGATTTCATCTAAAGGGATGCGTACCCGCTCCAAGAGCGCATTGAATACCGCTGCTTTATCTTCAAAGTGCCAATAAATGGCGCCCCTCGTCACGCCCGCCGCCTCGGCAATATGGGCCAGGGTCGTGCGCGATACACCCTGGGCTAAGAAGGTGGTCTCAGCCGCATCCAGGATCGTTTCTCGAGTGCGTTCAGCGTCGGCCTTACGACGGGACATAGCGCCTCCTCTTAATAGATTGGCCGTATTTTGGCACTGATCGATAGCAAAGTCGCCGGATGGTGATTAGTATACATTTCACTGACATTCATGAATGTCAGTGAAATGTATACTACGCCCCTTATTGCTTGAATTCAGGTTTGCAACGCTGCATTGATCGTCCTCAAGGAGCCTGCCGTGCCCGTTACTCTTCTTCGTTTCCTGCCCGCCGCACTGGTGCTGCTTATGCTGATGGGCTGCGATCAACCCCAGGCGCAGTCCACCGACACGGCCAGGCCGGTGAAATTGATGACCTTGCAGTCGGCCAATGCTACTGCCCTGCGGCAATTCCCGGCGCGGGTAGAAGCCACCACCCGCAGCAATTTGTCATTTCGTATGGCAGGCGAGTTGCTGGAGCTCAATGTCAGCCCCGGACAGCGGGTGAGCGAGGGTGAGGTACTCGCTCGAATTGACAACCGTAACGCGCAAAGCGAACTCGATAGCGCCCGCTCGCGCCTGGAGCTCGCCAAGGCCAACCTGGAGCGCATGCGCTATACCCTCGAGCGCGGGGCGGTCAGCCAATCCCGGTTTGATGAAGCGGAAAGCGAGTGGCGAGCAGCCCGCGCAACGTTTGAGCAGGCCGAAGAGCAGGTAACGCATACGCAACTGCGCGCGCCCTACGATGGCGTGATTGCCCAGGTGCCGGTAGATAACCGCCAGATTGTTCAAGTGCAGGAAACCGTCGCGGTCATTCAACAGCCAGGGCAGTTAGATGTGGTGTTTCATCTGCCCGAGCAAATTGTTCAGCGCATGCCGCGCAGCAACGGCACCCCCTTCGGTGATGAGCTGGTGTATGAAGTACGATTTGGCAACAGCGATAAGCCCTATCTCGCCCAGTTAGCGTCCTATACCACGCAAGCCAGCGCGCAGAGCTTGGCTTATGAAGTCACGCTGACACTCCCTCAGCCCGACGATATCACCCTACTGGATGGTATGAGTGCCAACGTGCGACTGGATTTAAGTGCGCTACAATCCGACCACGCTACGCCGGTTTGGCACCTGCCGCCTGAAGCCGTGAGCTATGCGGGTGAAGACGCTAATCAAGCGCTGGTATGGCGTTATACCGGTTCAGAACATGTAGAGGCAGTGCCGGTGAGTGTCGGGGCATTAACGTCGAATGGGTTGGAAGTTAGCGGCGATTTGACGGCGGGCGATCGTGTCGTGGCGGCCGGTGCTCACCGTATAACGGCGGATACCAACGTCACACCGTGGGAAAAAGAGCAGGGGCTATAAGCATGGTCGACTACTTTTTACGCCACCGGGCGGCCAGTTATTTAATGACCGTAGTGCTGCTGGCCGGTGGTGCGCTGTCATTTCTAGGCATGGGCCAGCTGGAGTTCCCCGAATTCACTATTCGTAATGCCCTCATCACCACGCAGTACCCCGGCGCGACACCTGAAGAGGTTGAGCAGGAAGTCACCTCGACGCTGGAAGAGTCGATTCAAGAGATGTCGTCGATTAAGCGAGTGAGCTCGGTGAGTTCCGACGGCCTTTCGCAAATTACCGTTGAGCTGGAGAGTACGGTTCAGAACGAAGAGCTTGAGCAGCTATGGGATTCACTGCGTCGCAAGGTGCAGGATGCCCAGGCTGCATTGCCGCCGGGGGCCAGCCGATCCCGCGTCAATGACGACTTTGGCGATGTCTTTGGCTTTATGGTCAACCTGACTGGCGAAGGCTACAGCATGCCTGATCTGGCCGACCATGCCGATTTTCTCAAGCGCGAGCTGACCCTGGTAGAGGGCGTCAAGAAAGTCTCGCTGGGCGGTGAGCATGAAGAGCGCATCTACATCGAAGTCGACCGTGAGCGCCTGCGAGCGTTGAATATTCCGCTCAGCCGGCTGCAGCAATTGCTGGATACCCAGAATGCCGTGGCCGATGCAGGGCATCTCAAGCAGGATGGTCGCCGTTTTCGTATTACCCCGACCGGCAGCGCGGCGAATATTGATGACCTGCGCGCGCTAATCGTCAGTGAAGGTGACGGCGAACTGGTGCGGCTGAGTGATATTGCTGATGTAAGCCGAGAACTGACAGAGCAGCCCCAGCAGCTCTATCGTGATATGGGCAGGCCAGCCATCTCGATGGGCGTCTCGTTTGAAAGCGGTGTGAATGTTGTGGCGGTCGGTGAACAACTGCAGCAGCGACTGGATCAACTTCAAGCCCGCACGCCGCTGGGCATGGAGCTGAATATCGTCTACAACCAGCCCCAGGTTGTGGATGAGGCGGTCTCCGGCTTTCTGGTGAGCCTGATCCAGGCGGTCGCCATCGTGATCGTGGTGTTGATGCTGTTTATGGGCTGGCGCAGTGGTCTGTTGATGGGATTCATCCTGCTGATCACCATTATCGGCACCTTTATGCTGATGCGCTTTCATGGTCTGCAGCTGGAAAAGATCTCCCTTGGGGCGCTGATTATCGCCCTCGGTATGTTGGTGGATAATGCCATCGTGGTGACTGAAGGGATGCTGGTGGGCCTAAAACGTGGCAGCTCGATTCGTGATTCGGCCCATCAGGTAGTGCGGCAAAACGCCTGGCCGTTGCTGGCCGCCACGCTGATCGCGATTGCTGCCTTTGCACCTATCGGTCTGTCGCCAGACACCACCGGTGAATTTATCGGTTCACTGTTTTTTGTCCTGCTCTATTCGCTGCTGCTGAGCTGGATTACCGCGCTAACGTTAACGCCTTTCTACTTTAAGCTGTTTTTCCGCAATATCGCACCTGGCGATGGTCAAGAGGACCCTTACAAAGGCGTTGTTTATCGCTTGGTCGGCCGCGTCATCGTTGCCGGCATACGCTGGCGCTGGGTGACGTTGGTGCTGGTGGTCGCAATATTGGCGGGCGCGTTGTTCGGTTTTGGTTCAGTCAAAAATGCCTTCTTTCCGGCCTCGAATACGCCCATCTTTTTTGTCGATTACCGCACGCCGGAAGGCACCGATATCCTTGAGACTCAGCGCCGTGTCAGCGAGCTGGAAGAGAGCGTGATGGAGATGCCGGGCATTCACCATCTCACCACCACCGTGGGCGGTGGATCACAGCGTTTTACCCTCACTTACTCGCCGGAAGACCGCTACGCCAGCTATGCGCAGCTCATTATCGAAACCGACGATAAAGCCACTCAGCGCGAGCGCATGGCCGACGTTGAAAGGGTGCTCGTACGTGACCATAGCGATATCGATTACAAAATTGCCCCATTGGAAGTCGGCCCCGCGCCGAAAGCCAAGCTAGAGGCGCGCTTCTACGGCAGTGACCCGGAAGTGCTGCGCCAACTGGGCGACGAGGTGGAGGCCATGTTCCGTGAGACGGCCAACATGACCAGCGTGCGCACCAGCTGGCGTAACCGGGTGCAAGCAATCGAGCCCGTCTTTCTTGAGGATACCGCGAGGAGGTTAGGTGTCACCCGTGAGGATTTGGCTAGCACCCTTGCGCTGAGTACCAGTGGTAGCCAGGTCGGCGTTTATCGCGATGGCAGCGACCTGATTCCCATGGTGGCGCGAGCGATTCGCGAGCAGCGCCACGACGTGGACAACCTGGGTTCCCTCAATGTCTGGAGCGAAGAGCAGGGCCGCTATATCACCGCCGACCAAGTGATCAGCGATATCACCACCCGGGTCGCGGACCCGCTAATTATGCGCCGTAATCGTGAGCGTATGTTGGCAGTGTACGGTGAGCCAGACCCGTTAAGTGGGGTGACCGCCGCCAGCGTATTGGCGGAGATCCGACCTCAGGTAGAAGCGCTGGAGCTGCCAGCAGGCTATCGGCTGGAGTGGGGCGGCGAGTTCGAGACCGCTGGCGAAGCGCAAAGAGGGCTGTTTTCCTCGCTGCCGCTGGGCATCGTGATGATGTTCATCCTTACCGTGGTGCTGTTCAATAACTTCCGCCAACCGTTGGCGATTTGGTCGCTGGTACCGTTGACGATTATCGGTGTTGTCGGCGCGTTGCTGCTCACCGGCTTGCCGTTCTCGTTCATGGCCTTGCTGGGCACGCTGAGCTTGATCGGCATGGTGATCAAAAACGCCATCGTTCTGGTGGAGGAGATCAACGTGCAATTGCCGCTGCATCAGGATCGCTATCATGCGGTAGTGCGCGCAGCGGTGAGCCGCGTGCGTCCGGTATCGATGGCGGCGCTGACCACCATGCTGGGTATGATTCCGCTGATCAGCGATGCGTTCTTTGCCAGCATGGCGGTTGCGCTGATTGGTGGTCTGGGCGTTGCCACGCTGTTAACTCTGGTGGTACTGCCGGTGGTCTACTGCGTGCTCTACCGGATCAAGATTCATGCGGATTAACCAGGATTAATTCAGCGCCGCTGCGACCTCTTCAATCTGTAGGCGCAGGCTCTGTAGACCGCCGCCGGAGAGGTACCACAGCGCGGGTGTCAGCATGACGAGCTGCGCGTCTTCTGCACCGGCGTCTAAAAGCGTTTGGGTTAACGCTTCCGCGTTGGCGGGTTCATCGCCAATAGCCGCGCTGCGGTCAACCACCAACACGAACTCTGGATCAATTTCGGCAATGGCATCAGGCGAAAGTGGCGTAAAGGTACGGGTGCCGCGGGTTTCCGAGTTCACACTGTCGGGCATTTCAAGTGCGTCTACGCCCAGCACCTCGTGCACGACCGGGTGCTGATTGAGCATCAGGTTACCGCCGTTATGGGTCACGACTAGCGTGCGAGGCGCATCGCTTAGCGCTTCGCGCTGGGACTCAATCTCGGCATGCAGGATTTCAAGCGCCTCTTCCGCTTGGCTATCCGCGTCTAATCGACCAGCCAGCTCGCGCACATTGGCCTCAAAAGCGGCCAAGTAGTCGTCACCTTGCAGGCTGGTGTTAAGCAGTGGGGCGATGTCGCCAAGCTCGGCTTCCCAGTCGCCCTGGCGGCCGGTGTAGAGAATCAGGCTAGGTTCGCTTGCGCTTATGGCGTCCATATCCGGCGAGCGCAGGCCGCCAATATCGGTGTATGGTTCTGCTGCGTACTGTTCCAGGTAGTTCGGCAAGCTGGCTTTCGGCACGCCCACCACCTGCTCGCTAAGGCCAAGCGCATCCAGGGTGTCCAGACTGCCTAGATCGAAGGTGGCTATACGCTGGTCGGTAGCGGCGCTGACAGCTGAAAAAAGCAGCGTAGCGGTAGCAGTAGCGACGAGTGTTGTGGAGAGTGCTGTGGAGAGAAGCTTAGACGTCATAGCAATTCCTTTTATGAGAAAATATTCTATATGCAATAGTTTCTCATCATCGCAGCAAGCCGTGTCGTTGTCTCGTTTAGCATAAGGAACGATGCGTTGCGGAAAACGCGACCGCCTCCTTCAAGGGAGGCGGCCGTTACAGTGATAACCGTGGGTGGTTAAGAGGCGACCCGGAAAGGGTTACGTGGGTCGTTATCCCAGGCCAGAAAGGGTTGACCTGTTTCTTGAGGCACCATGGTGATGCAGTTCTCCACTGGGCAGGTGATCTGACATAGGTTGCAGCCTACACACTCTTCTTCAATCACCTCGTAGCGGCGTGCGCCGTCCTGCTCGGTGAGTTTGGCAATCGACTGGTGGGACGTGTCCTCACAGGCGATATAGCAGCGGCCACACTCGATGCACAAATCCTGGTTGATATGGGCGATGGTCTTGAAGTTGATATCCAGATGCTTCCAGTCGGTGGTTTGCGGGATCGCCTTGCGGGAAAATGCCTCTATTGAGTCGTAACCTTTTTCCGCCATCCAGCGGGAGAGGCCATCTTTCATCTCCTCCACAATGCGAAAGCCGTTAAGCATCGCGGCCGTGCACACCTGTACGCTGCCTGAACCGAGGGCGATAAATTCCGCCGCATCCCGCCAGGTGGAAATGCCGCCAATGCCGGAAATCGGCAGTGTAGGTGTGGCCGGATCACGGGCAATTTCCGCCACCATATTCATCGCAATAGGTTTGACGGCACTCCCGCAGTAACCGCCGTGGGTGCTCTGATGGCCAACGGTGGGTTTGGCGACCATGTTGTCCAGATCGATACTGGTGATCGAATTGATGGTGTTAATCAGCGACACCGCATCGGCGCCACCTCGCAAGGCTGCCTGAGCGCCTACGCGAATATCGGTGATGTTGGGGGTGAGTTTTACAATCACTGGCTTCGAGTAGTGCTTTTTACACCAGTAGGTGACTTTCTCGATCAGGTCAGGGTTTTGACCTACTGCCGCGCCCATGCCACGCTCCGGCATGCCGTGAGGGCAACCTAAGTTGAGCTCAATGCCATCTGCGCCGGTAGCTTCCACCAGCGGCAGAATGTAGGCCCAGGCCTCTTCATTACAGGGCACCATGATGGAGACAATTAGCGCACGGTCGGGCCAATCCTTCTTCACCTGGGTGATCTCTTGAAGGTTGATCTCCAGCGAACGGTCGGTAATCAGCTCGATATTGTTAAAGCCGATCACCTCACGGTTCTTACCGTAGTGGGCCGAATAGCGTGAGGAGACGTTGACCGCCGGTGGCTCTTCACCGAGGGTTTTCCAAACCACGCCGCCCCAGCCCGCTTCATAGGCGCGCACCACGTTGTAGGCTTTATCGGTGGGCGGTGCAGAGGCTAGCCAGAATGGGTTAGGCGCTTTAATACCGGCAAAATTCACCGACAGATCAACACCATTAACCACGCTGTCGCCGCTGTTTTTCTTGCCTGGAAAAGAGAGAGGAGTGAAAGGTGGGGTATTCATGCGGCCTCCTGCTTGGCGGCAAGCGCTTGGTGAATGGCGTGAGCCGCCAGTTTGCCGTGCTGCACGGCTTGTACGGTGAGGTCCTGGCCAGGTTTTACGCAGTCACCCCCTGCGTAAACGTTGGGCAGTGAGGTTTGGAACATCTCATCGACATGAATGCGCTCGCCGTCCCGAGCTAGCTCGGCGGCGGTGGCATCAGCGAGGCTGGTGTCATCAAAGCTTTGGCCTATGGCTTTGAAGATGGCGTCGGCGGCAATCTCAATCGTTTCGCCCGTCGGCGATAATTGGCCCGCTTGCTCAACGGTCTTGGCAAAGCGCATGCCCGCTACGCGGCCCTGGTCATCCAGCAAGATTTCATCGGGCTGCGCCCAGGTCACCATGCGTACACCGTTGGCTTTGGCGATCTCCTGCTCGTGGTCAGTGGCGGACATCGCCTCCACGCCGCGACGGTAGACCAGTGTCACCTCGGTGGCGCCCAGGCGAGCCATTTGCGTTGCCATATCGATCGCAGTATTGCCTGCGCCAATCACAATGCAGCGTTTGGCCACGGTAAGGCTGCCCAGGTCGTCGGTTTGGCGCAGCGTTTTGATGTAGTCCACCGCGGGCATCAGACCCGGTGCCTCTTCGCCGGTGAGCCCCAGGGCGCGGCTGGCACCCAAGCCTAAACCGAGAAACACGCTGTCATACTGCTGATGCAGCGTGGAAAGCTCCAAGTTATACCCGAGCCGCTGGCCGTACTCGATATCAATGCCGCCGACCTCCAGTAAAAACTCGACTTCCTTGCGGGCAAAGTCATCGGTCATTTTGTAGCGGGCGATGCCGTACTCGTTTAACCCGCCGGGCTTTTGCTCAGCTTCAAAAACCGTCACCTGATGGCCAAGCATCGCCAGCCGATGGGCGCAGGAGAGCCCCGCAGGCCCGGCACCCACCACAGCGATGTGGCGGCCAGTGCTGGCGGCGCGCTTAAAGGGGTGGCTATCAAACTGCATATGATCGGTGGCGTGGCGCTGGAGCAGGCCAATCAGCACCGGCTGGCATTCTGCGTCATGGTTACGCACGCAGCTACGCTCGCAGAGGATTTCGGTGGGGCATACGCGGGCGCAACTGCCACCCAGGATATTGGCTTCCAGAATGGTTTCCGCTGCGCCATTAATATTGTTTTCACTGATTTGGCGGATGAAGCTCGGAATATCGATATCCGATGGGCAGGCCTCGACGCAGGGCGCGTCGAAGCAGTAGAGGCAGCGCTGGCTTTCGATGATGGCCTGGCGTGGCGTCAGCGGTGGGTGAAGGTCGCTGAAATTATGCGCCAACGTCGCTGGGTCGTAGGTGCCGACCTCTTTTGCGCTGGGCAGGTGATCAAGTGAATGGGTCACGGTCGTTTCTCCATTGCTCTGTTCTTGATGAGGGCCGGGGTTAGCGCTTAACGGCCATTGGCGCATTCAGCTCGGCGCGCTTGGCGAGCAGCTCGAACACGCCGGGGTAGGCGGGGCGTTCCAAGTAGCGCCCTGCGCCGCGTTCGGCATGGAGTTCGCCGTCCCGCCATGTCCACTTGCCCTGGCTGATGGTGTGGCGAGCAATGCCGCGCACCGTTTTGCCCTCGAAAATGTTGAAATCGACGTTTTGGTGGTGGGTTTTAGCGGAGATCGTGCGCGTACCGTTCGGGTCCCACACCACGATGTCAGCATCGGAGCCCACTTGGATCGCCCCCTTGCGCGGGTAGAGGTTGAAGATTTTGGCGGTGTTGGTGGAGGTGACCGCGACAAACTCTTGAGGCGATAGCTTGCCGGTATTCACGCCTTCGTCCCACAGCACGGCCAAGCGGTCTTCCACGCCTGCGGTGCCGTTGGGGATCTTGGTGAAGTCATCTTTCCCAGCGGCCTTTTGCTCTTCGCAGAAGCAGCAGTGGTCGGTGGCGGTGGTTTGCAGATTGCCGGATTGCAAGCCGTGCCAGAGCGCTTCCTGGTGCCCTTTAGGGCGGAAGGGCGGACTCATGACGTGGGCGGCGGCAGTTGCCCAGTCGGGGTTTTGATAAACGCTGTCGTCGATTACCAGATGGCCCGCTAAGCACTCGCCAAATACCGGGTGACCCTGCTGGCGGGCGTAGGCGATTTCATCCACGGCGTCCTTGGTTGAAACGTGTACCAAATAAACCGGTGCACCCAGGGTGCTGGCAATACGAATCGCCCGGCTGGCGGCTTCGCCTTCCACCTGGGGTGGTCGGGAAAGCGGGTGCGCTTCTGGCCCGGTCATCCCCTGGGTGAGCAGCTTTTGCTGCATGTGGTAGACCAGCTCGCCGTTTTCTGCGTGAACGGTGGGTACTGCACCCAGCTCCAAGCAGCGGGAAAAACTCTCCACCAGGATATCGTCGGTGGCCATGATCGCGCCCTTGTAGGCCATAAAGTGCTTGAAGCTGTTAACGCCGTGATCCCGCACTAGGGTGCCCATCTCCTCTTTAACGCTCTCATCCCACCAAGTAATCGCCACGTGGAAGGCGAAATCGGTGGCGGCTTTTTCTGCCCAGCCTTGCCAGGTTTCAAACGCTTCCAACAGCGACTGGCCGGGGCTTGGGATCACGAAGTCGATAATCGTGGTCGTGCCGCCCGCCATGGCCGCGGCGGTGCCGGTGTAGAAATCTTCGCTGGCCACCGCACCCATAAACGGCATCTGCATATGGGTGTGGGGGTCGATGCCGCCGGGCATCACCAATTGGTGGCTGGCATCGACAATCTCGCAGCCTTCCGGCACGTCTAAATCGGTGCCAATGGCGTGGATTTTTCCATCGACGCAGAGCACGTCAGCGCGGTAGGTGTCGGCGTGGGTGACGACGGTGCCGCCCTTGATCAATAAACTCATGGTTCGCTCCTTAAGTGATTGACTGAGGTGGCCTATTCGCCCTCGGTAAGGCGGGTGTAGGTTTCCGGGCGGCGGTCGCGGAAGAACTGCCAGTTGTTGCGCACCTCGCGGACCATGTCCAAATCGATCTCGTGAACCAGCAGCTCGTCGTCGGTCTCGCTGGCCTGGGCTTCGATCTTGCCGCGGGGGTTAACGATGTAGCTGGAGCCGTAAAAGTCACCAATATTCCAGGGTGCTTCGGTGCCCACTCGGTTGATCGCAGCGATAAAGCAGCCGTTAGCGGCGGCGGAGGCGGGTTGTTCAAGCTCCCAAAGGTATTGGGAAAGCCCAGCGACGGTGGCGGAAGGGTTGAAAATCACCTCTGCGCCGTTTAGCGCCAGCGCTCGCCAACCCTCAGGGAAGTGCCGGTCGTAGCAGATATACACGCCGATCTTGCCGTAGGCGGTGTCGAAAACCGGCCAGTTGGATTGACCAGGTTTGAAGAAGAATTTTTCCCAAAAACCGGCCACTTGAGGGATATGGGTTTTGTGATACTTGCCCAAGTAGCTGCCGTCGGCGTCAAATACGGCCGCCGTGTTGTAGTAAATGCCGGTTTCGGTCTCTTCATATACAGGCACGATGATCACCATGCGGTGCTCAGCAGCGAGTTTTTGCATCATTTGGCAAGTGGGGCCTTCTGGCACCCGCTCGGCGGCGGCGTACCATTTGCCATCCTGACTGGGGCAAAAATAGGGCTGGTTGAACACTTCCTGGAAGCACAGCACCTGCACGCCCTGGTCAGCTGCCTGTTGAATCATTGGCAGGTGGGCTTCGTTCATGGCGTCGCGAATAGCGTCAGGTTCAAGATCGGTGCTGGTTTTTAGACCCATTTGTATCAGGCCGATTTTCATCTTCTGCATGAGACGCTCCCTCTGATTGTTGGTGTGTAGCGTATATTTGTAGTGTCTTGAGAATGAGTTTTATAAAGCTGACGTAAAAGACAGCTTTTGTTGAAAGTAGCGCTGGATGAGTGGTTTTAGCAAGTCTTTAATAGGTGATTTATAAATTGCATTTAACTCGTTGAGTTTGTTTGTTTTTATTTTTTTACGTTGCACTTTTCACTCTTTTGGTGAGCTTGCGCACTGTTTTGGGGATATTTTTTTACTCTTAAAAATCATGTGGTTGATTTAATTTATGGTGATATGTTGAGTGTCTTATCGTTTAAAATTGGTGCAAATATTTTTTTGACCTAGCTTTGTTTAATTGGTTTTTGTTTGGAGAGAGTAAATTTAAAAGGTAACAAGCTAACAATAATATTGTTGTCTAGAAGGGCAGCTTTTTAATCAATGAGTTAATTGCTTTGGTTTTATAAGTAGGCACGCTTATTGCTTTTAATTCTGTCTGGGAAGCTCCACTGGCCGTGTGAGTTAGGGCTTGTCTTATTAGGACTTGGCTTAAAAGTCAGCGAGCACAGCTAGTTTTCAGACATAGCCTGGGCTAGACAACACAATACTGAGGAGACACAAGATGACCGAAACAACCTCTCAGATGGTGGATCGAGGTGGGCTGATAGAGCTTGATGTAGGCAGTGACGTGCGAGGTAGTTCACGTTTTAACGAGGATATTGCACCCACCCAGGCCAGCGAGCGTACCTGGAGCAAATGGAACATCGCCGCGCTGTGGGTCGGCATGTCGATCTGTGTTCCTACCTATACGTTAGGCGGGGTGTTAACTGCCTACTTTGGCTTGAGCGTAGGGGAAGCGCTGTTTGCCATTCTATTGGCGAATATTATTGTACTGATCCCACTGACGCTGAACGCCTTTCCTGGCACCAAATTTGGCATTCCTTTCCCTGTCGTTTTGCGTTCATCCTTCGGCATTTTAGGCTCCAACGTGCCCTGCCTGGTGCGGGCGTTAGTTGGCTGTGGCTGGTTTGGTATTCAGACCATGTTCGGTGGGCTGGCGATTCACTTGCTGTTGTCCGAGTTGATTCCCGCTTGGGCGGCGCTTGGCGGCGTGGGGGAGGTGATTGGCTTTTTTGTTTTCGGCGCGATGAACCTTTATGTGGTGATCCGCGGTGCGGAATCAATCAAGTGGCTGGAAACGCTGGCGGCGCCGCTGCTGTTAGCGGTGGGCATTGGCTTGATGGTGTGGGCGTGGCCGAATATGTCGATGACTGAGCTGCTGGCGCAGCCACCATCACGCCCTGAGGGGGCTTCCGTTTATGGTTATTTCTTTGCAGGCTTGACCGCCATGGTGGGTTTTTGGGCCACGCTGTCGCTGAATATTCCCGATTTCAGCCGCTTTGCCAAAAGCCAGAAAGACCAGATTGCTGGCCAGATCATCGGGCTGCCGCTGACGATGTTCTTCTTCGCTGCCCTCGGTGTCGTGTTAACCGCGGCGTCTGAGACGCTGGTGGGTCAAACCGTTGCTGACCCGGTACGCTTGATCGGTTATATCGACAGCCCTTTTTGGGTAATCATGGCAATGCTGCTGATCATCATTGCCACCATCTCCACCAACACTGCGTCGAATATTGTTTCGCCTACCAATGACTTCCAAAACATTGCGCCCAAATTGATCAATCAGACCCGCGGTGTGCTGATGACCGGTGCGGTGGGCGTGTTGCTAATGGGCTACGATCTATTGCAAAAAGCAGGCGTGATTCCTCCAGGCGTATCACTTGAACAGATGTACTCCAACTGGCTGCTCGGTTACTCCAGCCTGCTCGGCCCGATAGCGGGTATTATGGCGGTGGATTACTTCCTGATTAAAAAGCAGCGCTTGGATGTGCCTAGCCTCTATATGGATAACCACGCCTATCCTGCGGTGAACATGGCTGGGTTTATCGCCTTTGGTGTACCGGTGCTACTCACCTTGATCTCTCTGGTGACAGGCACGATGAACTGGTTCTACGATTATGGGTGGTTCACTGGGTCGGCGCTGGGGGCGATTGTTTACTATGCTGCCAGCCAAGTCGTGGCGTCGTCTCCGCAGGCAGGGCCTGTGCCGTTAATGGCCAGCGAGGTCACTGAGCAGCGTTAATCAGTAGTGGTAATCAATAGCTATGTTTAAAGCCCGGCACGGAAGCCTGGCTTTTAGATTAGCTACTTTTGATTAAACTTAAAAAAGCATCGACCACTCGGTTTGGGCGGCGGTCATGACGGGTGACCAGCACAAACGGAATACGGTAGTGCTGACTGGGCGTGAGAAGGGCGCGCATTTTGCCTGCCGCGACCCACTGCTCGGCCACGTGTTCAGGAAGAAAGCCGATAAACCGCCCGGTAAGAATCAAAAAGGCCGCACCTTCGCGGTCGGATGCCGAAGCGCGGAGCGTGAGCGCATCATGGGCTTGGCGTGCCTCAACCGGAAGCGGATAACGAGGTGAAATAGCAGCGTGTTGGGCGATATCTGCAGCGCTGAGTGCATCATCGTGTTCCGCAAACAGCGGATGCCCTGCGGCGCAGTAAAGGTAGGAAGGCTCATCATAAAGGTGTCGGGTTTCTAAGCTGGTGGGTAGGTTTACCGCGGGCACTACGCCGACGTGCAAATGGCCATCCATCACGCCTCGAATAACGGCGTCGGAAGGCTCCATATGAATATGCAGCGTTACCTCATGTTCCGGTGCGCTAAGTTCAGCCAGTGCGTTGGTCACGTGCATGGCCGGAAGCGTCACTAGGTTGTCGGTAATGCCAATATTCAGCTCGCCTTTAATCGTTTGGTGTAAGGCGTTAACGTCGCTTTTGAAGGTTTCCAGGGCCGTTAATAGCGTGAGTCCCGCCTGATAAATCTCTTTACCTTCCTCTGTTAAGCTAAACCCGCTGCGCCCCCGCTGGCAGAGTGAAAACCCCAGCCTTCCCTCTAAATCATTCATGTGCTGGCTAATCGCCGAGCGGCTAATACCGAGTGTCGTTTCCGCCGCCGTAAAGCCGCCGCACTCGACGACCGTCTTAAAAATGCGGATCAGGCGTATTTCGTAGTCGCTCATTTGGCCTAGTGATGCCATAGCTGCCTCTTGATCAGGAAAAGGGGGCTTTTTTGCTGCATTGGGTTAGACAAAAAATTGATATACATCAAAAAAGCGAAGCGCCACTATCTAGCATTGCGACCATGAAGTCGCTGTGGTGTATCTTTCACTGTTATTTTTTACACTGTATCAGGTGCGCCTGCGCGACACTTGAATAAGGCCAATATTTGATGCGCTCCTCTCGCAGTGATGAGTTAACCCGCAGTACTCAAGCAATTCCGATGTATCGCCAACAGCAGCGGCAAGCCATCGTCATATTTGCGTTGGCTCTATGCATTATGTTGCTGCTATTCGGTTGGTTATTGGAAGGGCAGTACCAGCAAGAGATCCGCTCGGCTGAGTCTCGAGCTATTTCGCGTTCGAATGTAGTGGCCGAGTGGGCAAAGGGTATGCTGGGGCAGAGTGGGCAGGCACTTTTTACCTTGGCGGAGCGAGTGGAGAGTGTCGGAGGGGCGGGCCTCAATAATACGGCGAGCATACAGTATGCTTTAGAAAGTTTGGCTGGCTATATGCCACTAATTGATGAGCTTGGCGTTCTCAATGCCCAAGGGCGTGTCTGGGTAAGTAGTAGCAATAACCGGCATGCGGGTCTTGATATTAGTGAGACTGATTTTTTTCGCTCTTTCCAGCAAGGCAAGCAGCAAGAGCTGGTTACGCCGCTTTACTGGTCATCACAGAACCAGCAGTTCTACCTCTATCACGCTCGGCGGGTAAATGATGCAAACGGTAATTTTAACGGCTTGGTGGTTGCTCGGCTGGTGCCGCAGACCCTGATCGAAGCGCTGCAGCAAATGCGCGTCTATGACGGCGAAAGCATGACCTTGGTGGACTCTAATCTCAAATTAATTGCCCGACATCCCATGCCCACAAACGGCGCTACCGTGGGCAGGCAAATTGAAGATTCTGCTACGCAACAGTGGCTCAAGACGCAAGAAGCGTCACAAACATTTACCGCGCTTTCACCCATTGATGGGCGGGAGCATCTGATCCATTTGCAACGAGTCAGTCACTATCCGGTACTGGTGGCGGTGGGCGTGGATGTGCAGCAGTTATTAGCAGGTTGGCGACAGCGAACACTGGTGTTAACGGGCGTTATGGCGATTATTGTGCTATTGGGGGCGTGGGGAGTGCGCCACTATTTGAACCGCCTCGCGCTCTCTTATCAGTTGCAGACCCGTGAGATGCGGATGGATGCGCTGATTAACTCCCTACAAGACCTGATTTTTGTATTTGATGGTGAGGGACGATTTCGCTTTATCCATGCCATCGAAAAGGACAAGCTACTCTTGGGTAGCCAGCAAGCTCTAGGATTGCACTATCAGCAGGTGTTGCCCCCCGCGTTGGCAAACACCTTTGACGCCATCTTTCATCAAGTTCAGCAAACCCGTCAGGTGGCGACGTTTGAATACCCGCTGATGCTAGGCCAACAGCAACGTTACTTTCATGCCACTGTTAGCCCCTTGGCAAGCAAAACAAAATACTTTGAAGGAGTGCTTTCTGTGACCCGCGATATTACCGACGCGAAGCAAGCCGAGGTTGAACTGCAAATCGCCGCTGCTGCATTCCAGGCGCATTTAGGCATTATGGTGACCGATGCGCGGGGCAATATCCTGAAGGTTAATGACACCTTTAAGCGTATTACCGGTTACAGCGACGAGGAGGTGATTGGCAAAAACCCGCGTATGTTTAGTTCCGGCCACCATAACGCTGCGTTTTATCGTCGGCTTTGGCGTAGCGTTATGGCAACGGGTAACTGGGAAGGGGAGATATGGAATCAGCGCAAAAACGGCGAGCTGTTTCCTGAATGGCTGACCATTAGCGCCGTGTATGGCCACGGCGGTGAATTGACTCACTACGTGGCGACCATGAGCGATATTAGTGAGCGTAAAGCGGCCGAGCAGGAGATCCACCAGCTTGCCTTTTATGACCCGTTAACCGGCTTTGCTAACCGCCGACTGTTTATTGACCGTATTGGTACAGCGTTAAAAGAGCTTAACCGCCATCAGCGCTGTGGCGCGTTAATCCTGATCGATATTGATAACTTTAATCATGTTAACGATACCCTAGGCCACCATGCGGGCGACCAGCTGTTGCAAAGTGTTGCCCGGCGCTTTGGGCAAATGTTGCGAGATACCGACACCTTGGCAAGGTTGGGAAGCGACGAGTTTGCGGTGCTGATTGAAGGGATTGATGGTAGCCCCCGGCAAACTCAGCAACTGGCTGAACATATCGCGTATAAGCTGCTGGCTGCGCTGGATGAGCCGATCAGCGTGGGGGAAGAGAGTGCGTTAGTCACCGCTAGCGTAGGTATTACGATCATCGCAGATAGCCAGCGCAGTGCAGACGACTATCTTCAACAGGGAGATATGGCACTTTCCCAGGCGAAATCCAGCGGCCGACGAGCAGTGCGCTTTTTTAACCCTTCCATGCAGGCAAAACTGCTAGCTAAGGTAAAACTAGAGTCGGATCTTCGCCAAGCGCTTGAGCATCAGCAATGGCAGCTGCATTACCAACCTCAGGTTGATCGTCTGGGTAGATTAATAGGCGTTGAAGCCCTACTGCGCTGGCAGCACCCTGAGCGTGGGTTAGTCTCGCCGGGCGAGTTTATACCGCTGCTAGAGAGCACAGGGCTGATTAATGATGTCGGGGAGTGGGTGCTGGAAGAGGCTTGCCAGCAGTTAGCCCAGTGGGCAGGTTCGCCGCTGCTGGATAGGCTCACGATTTCGGTGAACATCAGCCCATTACAATTCCGCGAGAACAACTTTCTGCAGCGGGTCGAGCAGGTATTTCAGCGCACTCAAGCGCCGCTAGAGCAGCTGAAATTAGAAGTCACTGAAACGCTGTTTGTAGAGGCGCGTGACGATGCACGCGATAAAATGCTCAGTCTAAAAGCCTTGGGCGTTCGTTTTTCGCTGGACGACTTCGGCACCGGCTACTCGTCGCTGGCTTACTTGGCCCAACTGCCGTTGGACCAGCTGAAAATTGACCAATCCTTTGTGCAGCAAGTGCTAGAGAGCAAAGCAAACGCGGCGATTGTGGAAAGTACCATTGCCCTGGCGAAGAGCTTAAACCTGGATGTGATTGCCGAGGGGGTGGAAGTGGAAGCACAGCAGGCGTGGCTGATGGCCCATGGCTGTCACGCCTTTCAGGGCTATCTGTTCGGACGGCCGGTGTCCGTTAATGACATTGAAGCAGCCGTGCTAGCTCAGTCCTACGCTTGAGGCATGCAGCTTGATGAGTAACGCCGCGATCAGCGCGGCGTGCTCAAAGCTCTCGGGGGTAATCACCTCAAGCCGCGAGTCTTGCCGCCAAGCGCTGCTGGCAACGCTTAGGGCACCATCCGCGCGGTTGAACCGTTTCCAGCCGTCAGCGGTGTGGAATACTCCCTTTACCCGCGCCGTAGTGGGCAGCTCGCTAAAACAATAGGCGAGATGATCAAGGTCGAATCGCTCGGTAGGGTGCCAGCGCAGGCCCGTACTGGTGTAACCCAGGGCAGTGGCGGTTTGCTGTTGGGGCTGGCCAGGAGGGGGCGGAAAATCGAAAAAAGCGCCCTCTAGGCTAGGGCTGGCTGCCAGAGCCTGATGCTCGGCAGGCATCGCAGGCTGATCTTGTTGGCGCGCCTGGCCGCTGTCCAAGATGAGCGACACCGGCAGTACCCCTTCCTCAACGGTGTACACCCATTTACGGGCCGGCCATAGCGTGCTGATAAACTGCTGCGCTTGTTGGTGCTGGGCGTTGCTTGCCTGCTCGCCCATGGTGATAGCGATGGCGTCGGCCATATTTAGCTGATCCTGAAACGTGTCGTGCTCGCGCACGCGGGCTTCATCCAATCGGCGTGGGTCAAGCGTGGCGATGATATCCTGCACCGCCACCACGTCTTGAAACGCCTCGCCGCGCAGCAGGTCCAGCAACCCTGCCGGGTGGCCAAGGCCAGAGGGCTCAATAATCACTCGGTCGGGCTTGCTGCGCGCCAATAAATTGACCAGCGCCGCCTGAAGCACGAACGCTAGCTGGCAGCATAGGCAGCCGCCGGGCAAGCCTTTCACCACCACATCATCGCGGGCATCAAACATCGCCTGATCAATGCCGATCTGGCCAAATTCGTTGACCAGAATGGCCCATTTCTCACCCACAGGCTTTTGTTCAATCAGGCTGTGGATAAGCGTGGTTTTGCCGCTACCTAAAAAGCCGGTGACGATGTGAACGGGAACGCGTGAAGCGGCTGCCAACGGTTAACCTCCGGTCATGTTCATAAAGCGCACCACCTGCACGTCGCCATCGGTGGTGAAGTGGTGGCGTTCGGGCTTAAGCGGTAGGGCGTTAATAATGGCGGTTTTGAGCACCTGCATATCGCCAGGATGGCGGCGCAGCACGGCACGCAGATCCACCGAGTGTTCATTGCCTAAACAAAGCAGTAGGCGGCCTTCCACAGTCACCCGCACCCGGTTGCAAGTATCGCAAAAGTTGTGGCTATGCGGTGAGATAAACCCCACCCGGCTGTCGCTATCCGCCATCCGGAAGTAGCGCGAGGGCCCTGGAGTGGTTTCGGTCGTGGGGAGCAGCTGGTAGCGTGATTCAATCAGTGTCTGAACATCATCACTGGAGTAGAAGGTTTCCGCCCGCGAATGATCGGAAACATCGCCCAGCGGCATCTCTTCGATAAAGCTAATATCGAGGCCTTCCCGGCGGGCAAAAGTGACCAGATCGATGACTTCATCGTCATTACGCCCCTTCAAGATCACCGCGTTAAGCTTGATACGCTTAAATCCCGCTTCCTGAGCGGCATGAATACCGTCGATGACTTTGGCTAAATCACCGGTGCGGGTGAGTTGCTTGAAGCGTTCGGCATCCAGCGAATCCAGGCTGATATTTAGCCGGCGTAAACCGCCGGCGTACAGCTGCTTGGCGTGCTTGCGTAGGCTGGCACCATTGGTGGTCATGGTGAAGTCGTTAAGGCCTGGCATCGCACCGATCTCATCGACCAGTTGCTCAATACCGCGGCGCACGAGTGGCTCGCCGCCGGTCAGGCGAATTTTTTCCACGCCGAGTTCGGTGAAGGCGCGGGCCACCATGGCGATCTCTTCCAGCGTCAGTACCTGGGCGCGGGGCAGAAACGTCATCTCCTCGCTCATGCAGTACACGCAGCGGAAATCACAGCGATCGGTGACCGAGATGCGCACGTAGCTAATGCGCCGACCAAAGTCGTCGATCAGTTGCTGGTCAGCGTCTGGCTGGGCAGATCGCTGTGGATTAGCTTGTGGTTGTGCGGGTCGTTGCTCGGTCATAGCCATCCCGTAAGTGGTTGTATGCTGACTACCTCGCCTGGTTGGGCACCTGCCTGATCGTCGGCAAGCTCAATCAAACAGTTCGCAGCCACCATCGAGGTTAAAATGCCAGAACCCTGGGCGCCGGTACTGCGCACGTGTAGCTGTCCATTCTTATCAGTATGGTAAACGCCGCGAATAAAGTCAGTACGCTTTAAGCGACTTTTTAACAGGTTATCGGCGATCGCATGCAGGCGATAGGGTAGCGCCATGGGCTGCCCATGAAGGCGGGCCAGCAGCGGTGTCACAAACTGTCCAAAGGTTACCATGACAGCGACCGGGTTGCCGGGCAAACCGACAAATGGGGTGCGCGATTCGCCTAGCCAGCCGCAGGCCATGGGGCGCCCTGGGCGCAGTGCCACGCGCCAAAAAGCCAGGCGGCCCAGTTGTTCCAGTGCAGCGCGAGTGAAGTCGGCCTGACCCACTGACACGCCGCCGCTGGTAATCACTAAATCGCTCTGTTCGGCGGCTTGCTTTAGCGCCGTTTGGGTCGCGTTTAAGTCGTCCGGCAGAATGCCCAGATCGATCACCTCGGCCCCCTGCTCGGTGAGTAAGCCGATCAGCGTGAAGCGGTTAGCATCGTAAATGCCGGCCTTGGGTAGTGGTTCGCCGGGGGCCGTGACTTCATTGCCGGTGGAAAAAATCGCCACCCTGGGGCGCTGGCACACGGTAACCTGTGCGTAACCCAATGATGCTAACAGTCCCATTGAGGCGGCATCGAGCCGTGCTCCCGCAGGTAGCGCCGTGTCGCCAGTGGCAATATCTTCACCGGCCTGGCGAACATGTTGGCCGTGTTTGAGAAGCTCGGGCGACTCAATAATCACATGCGCAGGCTTATCATCTAACGGTTCGCGCAGCTGTTCACTCATCACCACGGTATCGGTGCCCGGCGGCAACGGGGCACCGGTGGTGATGCGCACACAGTGACCGGCAGGTACTAATTCGCTGCGATACTGCCCGGCCAACACCTCACCGGCCAGCGGCCAATGGGTTTGCTTGGCCCCAACACCTTCTTTAGCCAAGGCGAGCGCTACGCCATCCATGGCCGCATTGGTATTTTGCGGCACGTTAATGGGGGCCTGGATGGCCGCAGCCAACCGACGGCCGTGAGCCTGCGCTAGCGGAATCTGTTCGCTGCCCAGCGGGCGCTCAATCAAGGTGGTGAGTGCCTGGCGCGCTTCATCCACGCTAAGCATGCGCTCGCCAAGGTCAAAGCAGGAGAGCGTCATGTCGACACCTTCCCTGAGACGGCTGCCAGCAGACTTTCCAAACGCAACTTCTCTTCTTCGGTATTAAGGTTGGCAAACGCATCGGGGCAATCCGACATGTCGACCTTGCACCACGCATGGCGGGCGTACCAACGGTCAATCTTGCGTTCGCCTTCGGAAAGTGTAGCGGCCAAATCGTCCGCCAGCGAAGTGCGCAGCAGGGCAACCACTGGATGCAGCCGTTCGCCGTCAAAGGCCACGGCGATGTCATGATCGCCAACCCCAGCCACCATGCGCGCCACTAAATTGTCAGGCAGGGCGGGGGAGTCGCAGGGGGCGACCAGTAACCAAGGCGTTTTTGCCGCGCGTAGGCCGCTATAGATACCCATCAGTGGGCCTTTAAAGCCGCCTTCTTCATCGGCAATCACGCGATCGGCGAAGAAGCGGTAGGCGTCAGCATTGCGGTTGGCGTTAATCAGCAGTTCGGCTACTTGGCCTTCAAGGCGTTTTACGACATGGCCGACTAATGGCAGGCCCGCGAACGGCTCAAGCCCTTTATCCCGGCCACCCATTCTGCGCCCTTCGCCGCCTGCGAGAATCATGCCGGTGAGTTCGTGAGTGGGAATCATGAGCTTGCCTCTTTAGATGAACGGGCATGAGATGGTCGATTAGGTATCGCATCCAGCGCCAAGCGATTCTGCGTATTAATCGCTTGAAAGTGGCGGCCTTTGGCGCGGGCAATCAGCATCACGCCGAAGCGTTCAGCCAGCTCGACGCCTTTTTGGGTAACACCGGAGCGCGAAACCAGCACGCTAATGCCCATTTGCGCCACTTTGAGTACCATCTCAGATGTCAGTCGCCCAGTGGTATAGAAAATATCGGCATCGGCGCTGTCGGCTTGTTGCAACCATTGGCGCCCGGCCAGGGTATCCACCGCATTGTGCCGCCCCACGTCTTCAACAAAGTCGAGCACCTCGGTTTGGCGGCAAAGCGCGCAGCCGTGAACGGCGCCCGCGCTACGGTAGGTCTCATTATAGGCGTTGAGGTTTTGCAGCAGTTGATAGAGCGTGGATTGTGCTAACTGCGTATCAGGAAGCGCCGTCAGAGCGGTTTGGTCGAGCAGTTTACCAAAGACCGTGCCCTGGCCGCAGCCGGTCGTCACCGTGCGGGTGCTTAAGCGCGCCTCTAAATCCTCGGGCAAGTGGCGTGTAATGACGACCGCGGCCTCTACTTCCCAATCCACCTGCACGGCGGCTAAATCAGCTGCGGCACGCAGTAACCCCTGGTTGCGTAGATAGCCCACGACCAGCGCTTCAGGGTCATCGCCCAGCGTCATCAGCGTGACGATTTCACGTTTGTTGAGATACACGGTGAGTGCCCGTTCAGCGGCGATGGCCTGCTGACGCGCATCGCCATATTCATCAACGATGCTGATTTCGGTGGTGGCCGGTAAGCGGGCTCGGCTTATCTGAAAGGCAGGCTGAAGGGCGGGCATGGTAATCCTCGCGAAATAGTTCTCGCAAAACGACAGGGTTGACGATGATGGCGCTGGGGATGCTTACTTGTCTACCCATTCAAGCGCTATCCTTATAAGTGCGATTTTTCTAAGTACTATTTTCTAAGTGCTATTTTTCCACATGTCATCCATGCAAGGTGCAGGGTTTTTAAAATATGAGCGATAACCTACGCCCTATCAGTATTACCTTGGTAGCTGAGCCCAAGCAGGTGAAGCGTTTTACACTGACACAGTGGCGCATTGCTGAGCTAACGCTGGGCGATCAGGGGGATAATGTCCTTAACCTGCAGCTGTCGATGACCGAGCGTGCTGCTTACCGCTTCAATCTAACGTCGACTACTCCGCGACTGTTTGTGCGAGCAGGCTTTACCGGACAAACACCCAAGCCGGATGTGATTACCGCTAGTCAGGACGTTGCGGCTGGTTGGATGGATGGCGAGCAACAGGTGCTCGAAGCACCGATGCCAATGGCCATTCAGGTCTGGCTTGAGAGTTATCTGGCACGCCATGGGGAAGCGCCACTGGAAATGCGCAAGAAAAAACACAAAGGGGCTGGGCGCGCCAAAGACACGCCCTCCAAGGAGCAGCCGTAATGAGTCGCCTGGAACGCTGGTCGCGACTAAAGCGCCATGTGCAAAAAGAAGAGGACGCATCGGCGTCCGCTTCACCAGATACTACGCCCGTTGATGAGGCACCTGCTGACCAGGAGGCAGCGCTTCATAACGAGGCCGAGCAACCTAACGCTGAGAACGACCAGCCCCTGGCAACGTCAGCCGAGGAGCCAGAACCCGGCAGTCTCGACCACACCTTGCCAGATCCTGACACGCTGGAAGCAGGCAGCGATTTCAGTGCGTATATGGCGCCGGGCGTTAGCGGCCCTTTACGCCGACAAGCATTGAAACGCCTATGGGCCACCGGTAACTACAACGTGCGCGATGGCTTGGATGACTACGACGCCGACTACAATAAGCTGTTGAAACCGATGGCGGCAGATCTCGCCGGTAAACTGCGCCGCTGGACGCATAAAGTGGAAGAGGCGCTTGATAAGCCAGTAGACGAGGGCCACACCGAGTCCCCGGCTGAAGTGGCAGCCAGTGAGCCGTCGACAGCTGCCGACGAAGAGCACTCCGCACCTTGCACGGCCAGTAACAACGTTGTAAAAGAGCCTTCACTAGACGACCAGTCTGATTATTTATCTGACACTCATACCAAACTATGACATTATTCCTTAGTATATAAAAATCAATAAGTTGAGCATTGATTTAGTTGCTAGCGTTGGCAGCGTTGACGGTAATTAAGTTGGCAAATATCAGCATTGCACATAGGCTGAACTTAGCTTCAACGTATTGTTATGCCACAATAGTTAAATATATAACTCAAAAATATAATAAGAATGATTCCCAGACCGTGAGAGCGCATGAACCAACGAATCCAACTGGCGTCGATAGACGACCAGCGCAATGCCGAGGCTCGGGAAACGGTACGCCGACGTATCTCGTGGCCAGCTAACCTAACGCCTGCCAATGTGACCTATCACAGCCGTGGTCATGCGCTGTTAATAGGTACCGAAGCCGACGTTTACCCTGCCGCTCGCGCTCTACAGGGGCGCGGCTTGGCATCGCTGACGCTACTTGTCACTGAGTCTGACGCGAACAGCCCGGGAAACGATGCTGTCGATCCTCTCGGGGCTAGCGAACCGCTGGTCGCCCAGACGCTGACCCAGGGACAACTCAGCCAACTGCGTATCAATGGCTATCTAGGTGCCTTTAGCGTTCAACTTGACGATGAAGATGCGCCGCTGGATATTGCTCGCGCACTGATTGAGCGCGACGGTTTTGACTTAATCCTCGATCTTGCTCCAACTTCGCATACCCAGCGCTGGGAGCTGCCGCCTCCTGGCTATGTAGTGATGCAGTGGCAGGACGTTGAGCAGCGCAGCGATATTCTTGACGATTTTGTGGGGCTAGTGGGCGAATTCGATAAGCCGCGCTATTTCCAAGTCAACAGTGATTTATGTGCCCACTCCACCAGCGGCAACATTGGTTGCACCCGCTGTTTGGATGTTTGCCCGGCGGATGCCATCTCCAGCATTCAGGGGCGGATTGAGTCTCGTATTGAGATTGATCCCTTCCTCTGCCAAGGCGTAGGCAGTTGCACCAGTGCTTGCCCTACGGGTGCTATCGAATTTCGTCTACCAGAAACGCGCCGTCAGCAAGACACCCTATCCGCTTGGCTGGCAGCCTATCGCGAAGCCGGTGGTCAGGTGCCGGTGCTGCGTTTTATTACCCATGACTCCCAAGATGCCGAGCGCGCTGCGGGTGTAGTGCCCGCAGGCCATATCATCGACGCACCGTTAGAAGAGCTTGGAGCCGCAGGTCACGACCAGTGGCTAACCGCCCTGGCTGCCGGTGCCGCTGAAGTGCGTATCCAGCTGCACCCTGACATGCCTGCCCGCTTGAGTAACTTTTTGACTGATCAAGTCGCTCAAGCACATGCCTTGTTGGACGCGCTGGGCCATGATCGCGCCCGTGTGACGCTGATTGAGGTAGCTGACCACGCTGCTCGCGATGCGCTACCGGCGCTTACTCCACTGACCGAGGCGCCGCTTAGTCTACCTGAGCCTGAAAAGCGGGCACGCTTGAACCGCGTGCTGGCGCGGTTAGCCGAGTTGGGTAACCCCAGCGACGAGCGGGTTGCTATGCCGGTGGGCGCTGCCTACGGCGCCATTCAGGTGGATCGCGATGCCTGCACGCTGTGCCATGCCTGCGTCAGCAATTGCCCAACCCCCGCGCTCAAGTCAGGTGGTAAAACCCCCGCGCTGAGTTTCCTTGAGGCGGATTGTGTGCAGTGTGGCCTGTGTGAACAAGCCTGCCCGGAAGATGCGATTACCTTGATGCCCGGCTTCCTGGCCTCGGAGGCTCGCGAAACGCGCCATATCTGCCACGAAGAAGCGGCCTTTGAATGCATCAACTGCGGCAAGCCGTTTGCTACTGTCAGCACGGTAGCTACTATTAAAGAAAAGCTGGCCAACCACCCCTACTTTGCTGGCGAAGCGATGATTCGTCTGGAAATGTGTGAAGACTGCCGCGTTAAGGATGTTTGGAAAACCATGATTCGCGATCCCGACGCGCAACTGAAGGTATAAGCCGATGACGGATGCACTGCCCACGCTGAAAGAAGCGGATGCGCTACGCGCCGATATTTACCGGCTATTAGCCACCTTATTGCGCCAGGCGCCGGATGCCGAGTTGCTAAATTGGTTGGCTGAACTGGACATCGAACAAGACGGCAGCCGCTTGGCTGAGTGTTGGCATGCGCTGGCAGCCGCCGCCAAAAACACCGACGTCGAAGGGCTGCAGCGTGCTCACTTCCGCCTCCTGGTCGGCGTCATTCAGGGTGAGGTGGTGCCGTATGCTTCTTGGTACCGCAATGGCGAATTGATGGAAGCGGCGCTGGTAGCGCTGCGTCAGGATTTGAAGGTGCTCGGTTTTGTGCGCAGTGAACATACCCGTGACCCAGAAGATCACTTGGCGGCACTGTGCGAAGTGATGGCAATGCTGATTGACTCAGCGAGTCACGAGCAGGCCTATTTTTTTAGCCAACATTTAGCCCCTTGGGCGGCCAGCTGTTTTGCCGACCTGGGACAGGTAGACACCGCTTTCTATGCAGCGCTGGGGCAGTTGGGTGGCGCTTTTATGGAGAGTGAGGAGGCTCGCTTGAGTGTTGATGCGGGCCATACGCCGGTGCGTATTGTTGAGCCTTAACGCAGGCTCCATAAAAAAATCAGTAAAAATCAAAAACAGCATAAAAAGACCCGCTATAAAGGCATGCAAGAGGAGAAACCCATGCACCCGTCACACAATCCTGAGCGCCGCCGTTTTATGAAAACCGTTGGGTTGGGAACTGCCGCTGCTGGCGCTGCAGCGGCAGTCGGTCATGTCACCCTGGCACAGGCTGACACTGCCCCGGCGAAAAACGAAAAACAAACGGTTAATTACCGTGAGACCGACCACGTCCGCGCTTACTACGCCTCGCTGCGTGACTGACGGCGGAATGCCAGGAGATTTGCCATGCGTTTAACTCGCAAAACAGACAACCCCAAGGCCTCTGGACTGGGAATTTCCCGCCGACAATTCCTCAAGCGCACCGGTGCAGCCACAGGCGGCGTGGCCGCTGTCGGCTTCATGGGCGCGCCGATGATGCAGCGCTCGGAAGCCGCGGATAAAACGCCGGTACTGGACTCTCCGGTAGAGACCAAACGTACCATCTGCTCCCACTGTTCAGTGGGTTGTGGCGTTTATGCCGAAGTTCAAGAGGGTATTTGGACTAAGCAAGAACCCGCTTTTGATCACCCCATCAACCGCGGCGCACACTGCGCAAAAGGCGCTTCACTGCGCCAGCACGGGCACTCCACGCGGCGCCTCAAGTACCCGATGAAGCTGGTGGCTGGTGAGTGGGAGCGCATGAGCTGGGAAGACGCCGTTAACGAAATCGGCGACAAACTGCTTGAGCTGCGCGAAGAGCACGGCCCGGACAGCGTTTACTGGCTGGGCTCGGCGAAGTTTAGTAACGAGCAAGCGTACTTGATGCGCAAGCTTGCATCGCTGTGGGGTACCAACAACACTGACCACCAGGCACGTATCTGTCACTCCACCACCGTGGCGGGCGTGGCGAACACCTGGGGTTACGGGGCGATGACCAACTCGCTCAATGACATGCATAACAGTAAGGCGATTCTGTTCATTGGCTCTAACCCCAGTGAAGCGCACCCGGTCGCGATGCAGCATATCTTGATCGCCAAAGAGCGTAATAATTGCGACATCATCGTTGCCGACCCGCGCTTTACCCGTACCGCCGCCAAAGCCAACAAATACGTGCGTCTGCGTCCTGGCTCTGATGTGGCGTATATCTGGGGCCTGCTGTGGCACATTTTCGAGAACGGCTGGGAAGATAACGAGTACATCAACCAGCGTGTTTACGGAATGGATGAAGTGCGCGCCGAAGTCGCCAACTTCCCGCCCAGCGTCGTCGAGGAAGTCACCGGCGTGCCCGAAGCCGAGATGTACGATGTCGCCAAACGCCTCTCCGACAACCGCCCAGGCTGCGTGGTCTGGTGTATGGGCGGCACCCAACATACCACCGGCAACAACAACACCCGCGCTTACTGCATTCTGGAGCTGGCGTTGGGCAATATTGGTGTCGCTGGCGGCGGCGCCAACATCCTGCGTGGCCACGATAACGTGCAGGGTGCGACTGACCTTGGCCTTGGCTGTGACTCGCTGCCGGGCTACTACGGCTTGGCGGAAGGCGCATGGCAACACTGGGCGCAAGTATGGGATGTCGACTACGAGTGGATTAAAGGCCGCTATGACGATACCGAATACGCCGATGGTCAGCCCATGTACAGCCCCGGCATTACCGTGTCGCGTTGGGTCGATGGCGTGCTCGAAGACGACGAAAACATCTCCCAGCGCACCGCGCTGAAAGCGATGTTCTACTGGGGCCACGCGGTTAACTCCCAAACCCGCGGTGTAGAAATGCAAAAGGCGATGCAGAAGCTGGAGATGATGGTCATCGTTGACCCTTATCCCACCGTCGCTTCCGTCATGCATGACCGTACCGATGGCGTTTATTTGCTGCCAGCAGCCACCCAGTTTGAGACGACCGGCAGTGTTACCGCCACCAATCGTTCGATTCAGTGGCGCGACCGCGTGATTGAGCCGCTGTTTGAGTCCAAGCCCGACCACGAAATTATGTACCTGTTTGCCCGCAAGCTGGGCATTGGTAATGAGCTGGTGAAAAACTACCAGATGAACGGCGACGAGCCGTTGATCGACGATATTCTGCGTGAAATCAACCGCGGCATGTGGACGGTAGGCTATACCGGGCAAAGCCCTGAACGCCTCAAAGAGCACCAGAAAAACTGGCACACCTTCAGCTTCGAGAACTTGCGCGCAGAGGGTGGCCCGGCGGATGGTGACTACTACGGCTTGCCGTGGCCTTGCTGGGGTACACCTGAGTTTAAACACCCGGGCTCGCCCAATCTTTACGACACCAGTGTTCCTGTGATGGAAGGCGGCATGGGCTTCCGCGCCCGTTTCGGTATCGAGCGTGACGGGATCAACCTGTTGGCGGAAGGTTCAGCGCCTGTCGGCGGCGATATTGACGACGGCTATCCGGAGTTCAACGACCAACTGCTCAAGGATCTGGGCTGGTGGGACGACCTGACCGCCGAAGAGAAGCAGGCGGCGGAAGGCAAAAACTGGAAAACCGACCTCTCCGGCGGTATCCAGCGTGTCACGATTGAGCATGGTTGTGCGCCCTACGGCAACGCCAAGGCCCGCGCTGTGGTCTGGACCTTCCCCGACCAAGTGCCGAAGCACCGTGAGCCGCTTTACACCACGCGCCGCGATCTGGTTGAACGCTTCCCTACTTGGGAGGACTTTGACTCGATCATGCGCCTGCCGACCATGTACAAAACCATTCAGGATCGTGACAACACCGGGGATTACCCGATGATTCTCACCTCCGGGCGTTTGGTTGAGTACGAAGGGGGCGGTGAAGAGACACGCTCCATGTCGTGGCTTGCCGAGCTGCAGCAAGAGATGTTTGTCGAGATCAATCCGGCCGATGCCAACGACCTCAGTATCAAAGATGGTGATGATGTCTGGGTTGAAGGGGCTGAAGGGGGCCGGGTGAAAGTTAAAGCGCTGGTCACGCCTCGCGTTGATCGTAACGTCGCATTCATGCCGTTCCACTTTGGCGGCATGTTCCAAGGCGAAAGCCTGCGCGACCGTTATCCGGATGGGTCTGACCCGTACATCATCGGTGAAGCGGCTAACACCGCCACCACCTACGGCTACGATCCGGTGACACTGATGCAAGAGACCAAGTGCACCATTTGCCGCATTGAGCGCGCCTGAGTCTAGAAAACTTGAGTCTAGAAAACTGAGTTTAGAACAAAAGACGCGACCGACCTGACAGTACGGCGGTGCGGGAGCCATCCCGCACCGGCATGAGGAGAACACCATGGCTCAAATGAAATTTATGTGTGACGCAGAACGCTGCATTGAATGCAACGGCTGTGTCACCGCCTGTAAAAATGCCAACGATGTCGAGTGGGGTATCCAGCGCCGCCGCGTGGTGACACTGAATGATGGCGAAGCGGATGAAATGTCCATTTCCGTCGCTTGTATGCACTGTGACGACGCCCCCTGCATGGCCGTCTGCCCGACCGACTGCTTCTACAAGACCGATGACGGCATCGTTCTGCACGATAAAGACCTCTGCATCGGTTGTGGCTACTGCCTCTACGCCTGCCCGTTTGGCGCCCCGCAGTTTCCCCAGCAGGATGCCTTTGGTGAACGTGGCAAGATGGACAAATGTACCTTCTGCGCGGGCGGCCCGGCCGAAAGCAAAGAAGAAGAGTACGAGAAGTACGGTTCTAACCGTATTGCCGAAGGCAAACTGCCGCTATGTGCAGAAATGTGCTCTACCAAAGCGCTGCTTGCCGGTGATGCCCAAGACGTTGCCGATATCTTCCGCCAGCGCGTTGTACACCGTGGCCATAAAGATGGCGGTTGGTCCAACAATCCCCAGGCCAGCGCCGACAACCTAGCCTATGATGCTGCCCATAAAGGGTAAGGAGGCGTGTCATGAACCTGTTGACTGCACAGGCACCCGGTGGGGTGCCAAGCTCAGGTAAAGGGCTCGCCCTGGGCATTTGGCGTTTTATGTTGGTGGCGCTTGCTTTGGTGCTAAGCCTCGGCTTTACGCAAGTGGCAGTAGCTCAAGCAGACCCTGATCGCGAAATGACCACCGCTGCCCCCGGCATTACCGCTGACCAGTGGCGTCAGGTACGTAGTGGTGAGACTGGCCCCAACTACCGCGACTCGCGCTATGAAAGCAACTACAGCCTGATCAACTCAAGCGGTGAAACCTGGCGGGAGATTCGTAACCGCTGGGTATCGCCGTTTGGATTGATTGCGGTATTTGGTATGGCGGCGCTGATCGCTTTGTTCTACTTCATTGTGGGCCGTAAGGAGCTTGAAGCTCCGCGCACGGGTCGCCTGCTGTTGCGCTGGACGCTAATGAAACGCGCACTGCACTGGACGGTAGCGACGCTGTTTATCATTCTGGCGCTGACCGGGATGACGTTACTGTTCGGCAAGTTCGTGTTCCGCCCCCTGTTTGGCGATGGGATTTGGGCGTGGATGATTGCGGCCACGAAAGTGCTGCACAACTACCTAGGGCCGATCTTTGGCATTCTGCTCGTCATACTGCTGGTTAGTTTGATTAAAGAGAACATTCCCAAAAAGCACGACTGGGTGTGGTTTAAGAAAGGCGGCGGCATGATTGGCAAAAAGCATGTAGATGCGGGTTTTGCCAACGGTGGGGAGAAGGCGTGGTACTGGATATTGGCGACGGTCGGTATTCTTGTCATCGCCAGTGGCTTTGTGCTCGACTTCCCCAACTTCAATCAGGGGCGCGACACCATGCAGTGGGCTAACATTATCCACGCAGTCGGTGCGCTAGGACTCACCGCCATCTCCTTAGGTCATATCTATATCGGCACGCTGGGTACTGAAGGTGCACTTGAGGGTATGACCACGGGCTACGTGGATGAAACCTGGGCCAAAGAGCATCACAACCTATGGTACGACGAGGTCAAAGACCAAACGCTATCCGAAGAAGAGGTGGCGGCGCGTAAGTCATCTGGCGGTAGCAGTGAACCGTCGGCAACGCGAACCAGTTGATACGTGCTTTATGGTAGCGAGGACACCGCCTTTTGGCGGTGTCTTTTGTTATGCTTCACCTTAAGTTCTTAAATAGCCAAATGTCATTTTAGGAGAGCAACGGTTATGTCAGCATTTGATGAGTTAGACCCAGCGACGCGCACTGAGCTGGAAGCCGCCGCATTTCGTCGCTTGCTTCAACACCTGGACGATAACAAGGATGTCCAGAATATCGATCTGATGATTCTGGCGGACTTTTGCCGTAACTGCTTATCTAAGTGGCTGGTGAGTGCCGCTGAGGCGCGGGATGAAAGCCTCAACTACGATGAGGCCCGTGAGTACGTTTACGGTATGCCTTATAGCGAGTGGAAAGAGCTTTATCAACCGGAAGCCACGCCAGAGCAAATGGCGGCTTGGGAAGCACACCACGCTAAGAAGAAAGCAGCCAAACAGGGGTGACGTCAATGAGCGAACCAATGGTGCCCCTCAACATAGCCGTATTGACGGTCTCTGACACGCGTAATGAAGAGACCGATCGCAGTGGGCAAGCCCTTGTGGAGCGCTTAACCAAGGCGGGCCACACGCTGGCTGAAAAGCGCATTGTGCCTGACGACGTTTACCGCATTCGTGCGGTAGTAGCGAACTGGATAGCCGACTCAACCGTGCAGGTGGTGATCACCACTGGCGGTACCGGCTTTACTGGTCGCGACTCTACGCCTGAAGCTATCTCTGTGCTGCTGGATAAGCATATCGAAGGCTTTGGTGAGCGCTTTCGCCAGCTAAGCGGTGACGAGATCGGCAGCTCCACTATCCAAAGCCGTTGCCTTGGTGGCTTAGCCAACGCCACGGTGGTGTTCTGCCTACCGGGCTCAACCGGCGCCTGCCGCACCGGCTGGGACGGCATTTTGGCTGAGCAGTTGGATAGCCGTCACAAACCTTGCAACTTCGCCAACCTGGTCATCCCAGGCCGGGGGCAACATGGCTGATTTGCAGCCGATTTCAGCCGCGCTTGAAGCGCTATTGGCAGATGTGAGCGCACTAAAAGCAGAGAGCGTTCCACTGGAAGCCGCCGCCGGGCGTGTGCTGGCCGAAGCAGTGACAGCACAGCTGGATGTGCCGCCGTTTGATAACAGCGCGATGGACGGCTACGCCTTACGCGCCGCCGATGCAGGGCAGTGGCTATCCGTGAGTCAACGCATTGCGGCTGGTACGCAGGCTGAAGCGCTTGCGCCCGGCAGCTGTGCACGGATTTTTACTGGCGGCGAGATCCCTTCGGGGGCTGACTGCGTAGTGATGCAAGAGCGTGTGGAGGTTGATGGTGAGCGTGCGCTGATTCCTGCCGATATTCCAGCGGGTGATAATGTTCGGAGCCAGGGCCGCGATGTGCGCCAGGGCAGTGTGTTGCTAAATGCCGGTGAGCGACTCGAAGCGGCGGCACTGGGTCACTTGGCGGGCCAGGGGATTACCCAAGTCAGTGTGCGTCGACGGCCCCGTGTGGCGCTGCTTTCGACTGGTGACGAGATCATCGATCCGGGCACGCCGCTCAAGCCGGGTCAGCTCTACAACTCCAACCGACCAATGCTTAAACGTCTGTTGGAGAACTTTGGCGCCGAGGTAGTAAGTACCGTTAGCGTGCCGGATGACTATGCACGCACTGTGGCACTGTTAACGGCGGCGGCTGCTGAGACTGACCTGGTAGTGACTACCGGCGGCGTCAGCGTGGGCGAAGAGGACCACGTTAAAGCTGCGCTGGAAGCGATTGGCCAGCTCGATATGTGGAAACTGGCGATTCGTCCCGGTAAGCCGCTAGCACTCGGTCGTTTGCCTCGCGACGATGGCAGCCAGGCGCGGTTTGTTGGTTTGCCAGGGAATCCGGTATCGGGGTTTGTCGGTGCTTGGCTATTTTTGCGCCCATTGCTGGGGGCAATGCTTAGCTGTCCTGCGCTGAGAACACTACCGACGATTACCGCCAGCGCTGGGTTCGCCACCACCACTGGCCCACGCGAGCACTATATGCGAGTGACGCTGAAATTTACGCCCCGTGGCGTGACGGCAATGGCCTTTGAGGATCAGAACTCTGGTGTGCTTTCGTCGTGTATCAACGCTGATGCCTTCGCGGTGATTCCTGCCAATAGCGACATAGCAGAAGGCGATTTGATTAGCTGCTTATGGCTGGCGGGCTAGGACTTGTGAAGGCTAAGCTTGTTTGCGTCCAGCAGAAGCACTAGTTGCTCCTGCTCAAAGGTGAAGCCACATAGAGCCGGTGAAAAACGTCGGGATTGCAGCAGCTTAGGCAGCGGATAGAGCATGCTGGCGGGCAGTTGCTGAAGCGAGATGTCGCCGTCCACGCCCAATTGCCAAGTGCTGGCGGCTTGGTCATTGACTGTTTGAGTATCGCGCAAGGTTAACCAGCGGCTAGGTTGGGGGGCATCGCTACTCTCTTCATCAAGCAGCGAATGAGCATTGGCAGTGCGCAGTGATGCAGGGTGATCGGTCATCGCGAGGACGTGAGATGCTTCCAGAGCAGCACGGTAACGACCTACCCAAAATAGCACCAAGGCGACTTGAGTTTGCTCATGATGGTCACGATCCATGGGCACTTTAACCCAGTCCTTGCTGGTAGGCGCTAAACAGTGCCTCTGGGTCAAGCAAGGCAAGCGCCTGGCGCTCATCGATCTGCCATAACGCGCTGACGTAGGGAAGTAATGTACTGGAGAGTGTTTCGGGGGGCGGTTGCAGTAGACTCTGAGCGATTTCACAAACATCATCTAGCTGCTCTATTCTTACGCCGCTACGAATTCCCGCGGCATTGACTAATAAAATCATGCCTTTAGAAGTGCCTTCCTGGGTAGGTAAGGCGAGAAGTGGCTGCAGACTTATTACCGACTCAATTTTACCCCGTAGGTGCAGCACGCCCTCGGTGGAAGCGGGCAGTCCCGGGACATAGTAGACGGGCTGATCACTGGGTAAAATCTCACTGACTGCACTACCGGGCAGAGCAAAACGCTGGCCATTAATACGAAAGAGCACTAGCTGCTGGGTGGGCTCGTCAACATCTACTACGCTTTCGTCATCATGGTGGGCAGCTAACGCTTCTTCTAATGTCTGTGAGATCGGCTGCTGTTCATTCGCGTGGCTGTGACGATCGGTTTCAGCGTTCATCGGCTAGCTCCATACTTACCTGATTACGACCCAGGCGCTTGGCGCGGTAGAGCGCCTGATCGGCGTTCAGACGCAACGATTCGGTCGACGGTTGCGCAGGGAAACTGCTAACGCCTGCGCTAAAAGTGCAGCGAAAGCGAACGTCACCGGCATGAAAGTCGACCAGCGAGAAGTCTTCGCGCAAGCTGTCGATTAACCCAGCGGCCTTCTCCGCACTAATGCCTTTCAACAGCACGACAAACTCTTCACCGCCATAGCGTCCAATAATATCGGAGAGCCGCAGACGGCTTTTCAATAACCTGGCCAGTGTGATGATGACTTGGTCCCCCGCTAGGTGACCATGGGTATCATTCACCTGCTTGAAATGATCAATATCAATCATGGCCATGGCGTGCTGGTTCTCTTCGCGGTGTGCCTGCGAGAGGGTTTTCGTGATCAGGTCGGTCGTCGTACTGTGGTTATAAAGCCCGGTCATGCTGTCGCGGGTCATTAATGAGCGCAGCAAGCGCAGGCGTTCTGCGCGCAGTCGCACGGCAGAGACGAGCTCTTCGGGTTGCACGGGTTTGGTAAGAAACGCTTCAACGCCGGCAGCCATGGCGGAAATCTGCTTTTGGCTATCGGTCTCGCTGGAGAGATAAATAATCGGTAGCCCAACGTGCTCTGGCTGCTGACGAATAATCGTTGCCAGTTCTTCACCCGAACACACGGGCATATACACATCGACCAGCACTAAATCAGGGCTAAAGCGTTCTAATGCATTGAGTGCATCGGCAGGGTGGTGCACCTGCTGCACAATCATGCTGGCTTCCTCAAGCAGCAAGGCGTGATAGGCAGCTACTTCGGGCTCATCATCGACAATAAGCACTTTCAGCGGTTCATCCGCCGCTGGGGCAGTGAGCTCATCCACGGCGAGCATCAGATCCAGCGGTTTCACCGGCTTGGTAAAGTAGCCACCGCAGCCAGCGCGAACGGCGCTAAGGCGCGAGTGAAAATCGCCATGGGCTGACAGCACGATAGCGGGAAGCGGCTCGCCGGTTAGCTTGTTCAAACTGGTTAAGGTTTCCGTACCGGCGGTTTGGCCTTGGGGGAAGTGTACATCCATAATCACCGCATCGGGACGGCGGGTGAGAACGGCATTAAAGAAGGTCCCTGTGTCAATAAACTGGACGACCTCATGGCCAAAACAGCGCAGATGATGAATAAGGTGACTGACCTGTTCTGGTTCGTCATCACATAAGTAAATAAGCCGCTGGCGTTTATTGCGTAGCGGCTCTGCTTGGTTGGTAAGCTCGAAGCTATTCACTGCCGCCAGGGCTTGCTGCTGGCCATGATGAGAACGCAAGTGCTGCTGCTCACGCTCCATCTGTTGTAGAAGCTGAGTGATATAGGTATCGATATCGCTGCGTGTGGGGCAGGAGGTCAGGGCCGTTTCAGCTTGGTCGGCGAGCAGGGCTAACCGTTCAAAGCCCAGTGAGCGACCGGTGCCTTTTAGACTGTGAAAGAAACGGTGCAGCTCTGGCGCAAGCCGCGTCTGCTCTTCCTCCGAGTTACGGCTTTGCTGCCACTGCACAGCGGTTTGAGCTAAGCGGTGGGGCAGTTGCTCAATAAAGCGCTCACGAAGCTGGTTCAGCTTATCGTGCAGCGAGGGGGCGGGCTTAGACATCAAACTACCTGCGTGAGTGATCGAAAGCGGCGATCCATTCCATCCATTATTTCTTCCATCTTGCGTTACTTACTTGTTAAGCGCCTGTTTTATGGCGGTTTCCAGATTACTAGCCAGCTCTGCATCTTTGCTCAGACAGGCGTGGAGGCCTGGCGTCTGGCGCAGCTCAGCATCTGGAGTATCTCCGGTGAGTAAGATAAACGGCAGGTCATTATCTTGTTCACGGAGCATTTCCAGCAGCGCTAACCCGCTAATCAAAGGCATATGCATGTCGCTGACAATCAGTGCGATATCGCTGTGTGTGTCCAGTTGCTCGACGGCACCCATCGCATCAAAGGCCATTAAGGTGTCATAACCTTGTGATCCAATCAGTGCGGCCGTCATTTCCCCTGCAAGCGGATCGTCGTCTACGACCAGAATGTGCATCCCATAACCTCGTAATGATTATTCTGTAAGTGATATTCGCGGTTAGCCCAGTAAGGCCTGAAGTGTCTCTACCAAGTTGTTTTGATCAAAGCTGCCTTTGACGATATAGGCATCAGCCCCGACTTCTATGCCGCGCCGACGATCGGCCTCTTTTTCCCGCGAGGTGATAATTATAATCGGTCGATAACGATAAACCTCATTTTCGCGCAGTCGGGCGGTCAGCGCAAAGCCATCCATTACCGGCATCTCGACATCGGTGAGTACGGCATCAAACGGCTCGGCCAGCGCTTTAGCCAAGCCGTCGCGACCATTTTCGGCCAGCGTGACATGATAGCCCCACGCTTCGAGCACATCTTTTTCTATTTCGCGGGTATTCAGCGAGTCGTCGACCACCAAAATCCGTTGTGCGGTAGCGGTGCGCTCAGCACTAGGTCGAAGCGTGCTGCGTCGTGTTACCTCTAATAAAGCGGGCACGTGCAACAGGCTCACCAACGCATTGCGTCCCATGGACACCATGCCCGACACCAAGGGCAAATGGCGTAGATGTCCAGGGAGTGGCTTGATCACCATATCGCGCTCATCAATCAGTGAATCTATGATGAGAGCGAGCTTCTGGTGGCGTTGATGAACGACCAGCAGCAAGGTGGTGTCGGTAACGTTCGTAGTGGGAAGCTCTAACAGGCTAGCCAGCGAGACGACAGGCACAAACTCATTGCGCAAAATCAGTGTGCGCTGGCCAGCAGCATCAATGAATGAGTCTGTTGAGCACTCGACGAGTTCCGATACGTAAGGCGCCGTTACACCGAGCTTGACGCTACCGACACTGACCAGCAGTACCCGCATCATCGCCAGCGAAAGCGGCAGCCGTAGGGTAAAGCGCGTGCCACGGCCCTGTTCGCTGGCAAGCTGTAAATCCCCGTTAAGCTCATCCACGACGGTGCGTTTCACCACATCCATCCCTACGCCGCGACCAGAAAAATCGGTAATCATACTTTTGGTAGAGAAGCCGGGCAGAAAAATCAGCTCAAGCGTTTCCTGTTCGCTTAGCGTGTTCAACTGTTCTTCGCTGACTAGCTGTTTGGCGAGCGCTTTTTGGCGCACCGCGTTCAGCGCAATACCGGCGCCGTCATCATGCATCTCAATCACCACCCAGCCAGCGTCTTGTCTCGCTTCGATGACTAGCTGACCCCGGGGCGGCTTACCTGCCGCCTGGCGCTCGGCGAGGGGCTCCAAACCGTGGTCTAACGCATTACGCAGCAGGTGAATGAGCGGGTCAGACAGACGGTCAATCATTTGGCGATCAAGTTCAATCTCGCTGCCGCGTACACGGCAGTCGACCTGTTTGCCAAGGGACTGGGCTAATTCACGCGACATCTGCGCGAAAGGATCCAATACCACGCTGAGCGGCAGCATCCGCATTTGCAGGGCGCGATCATGCAGGTCGCTCATCAACGAATCATGCGTCAAAACGCTATCTTTCAGCTCCCGGTGAAAGGCTTGAAACGGCGACTGTTGGTCGGCAGGGAGTGTAGCGCTCAGCTCGCGCGCCTGATCTACGAGTGAGTGCAGGTGATGGTGGCCAGAAAGGACTTCGCCCATCAAACGAATCACGTCGTCCAGTCGGTTCAGGCGCACGCGTACCGTATCGCTAAGGCGTAATTCACTCTCCGCCACTGGCGTTGAGGGAGAGGTTGGCGCGGCGGCCGGTGCAACGGGAACGGGTGAACTAGGCTGAGTGGGCAGTTGGCCATGCGCTGCGTTTTCCAGCGCGCTGCATAGCGCCGCATTCGCCTCGGGTAGCTCTTCTCCCGTTGCTCCTTCGGCCAGCCGACCAACAAAGTCTGTCAGCTCATCAACCGCTTGGTTGAGCAAGCTTGTCATCTCAGACGTTATGGTGAGCGTGCCTTCGCGTAGGGCGCTGAGCAGTTCTTCGGTGCTATGCGCTAGTGCCGTGATGGGCACCAGTTTCAGCATGCGCGATGAGCCTTTCAGTGTATGTGCAGCGCGAAACAACTCGTTGATCTGCTCGCGATCAGCGTTACCCTGCTCCAAGGCATGAATCCCTTCGCGCAGGCGGGGTAAATGATCGGCAGCCTCCTCCACAAAGCGCTGTATAAAGCGGCGAATATCCAGCGCCATATTAACCCACTCCCTGTGCGTTGCTGGTCGTTGCCAGTGTAATGTTAAGCGCTTTTAAATAGCGCTCAGCTAAAAAGCGCGCATCGCCTGGTGGTAGCGGTGGGTCGATGGTCTCTAACCCGCCACTCGCGGTGGGCGCGGCTGTTAATAGACGAACGACGGCGGCATAGCAACGTTGTTGCTGTAAGGGCGCATCGGTCAGTTCGCCCTGGCGATAAAGTTCAGCTAAATAGAAGTGTGCAGGCCAGCACTCCGGGGCTGCATAAATAGCCCGTTTAAAGTAGTCGTAGGCGAGCTCAGGCTCGTGCTGCCAGCGAGAGACTAACCCGGCCAGTACCAGCGCATCGATTGACCACGGCTGTTGCTTAAGCAGGGCCTCAAGTAGCTTGGCGGCGTCATCAAAAGCGTTTTGATTGAGCAACCTATGGGCGGTGTGCAACTGGTGGGTGAGGCTGTCAGCTGGTTCACTTTGCGTTGCGAACTCCATTGACGTATGGGGGGGTAAGCCAGTGCCGCGGGCTAACCCTTCGCTCGCGTTCTCACTGACATCAGCACTGCCATTAGTCGAATTACCCATCGCGAGCAAAGGGGGCTGAGAGGAAGCGACTGGCATTGATATGGACTGCTCTGGATGACGAAAATAAAAAACTCCCTGGGCTTCGGTAAGTTCAAACACGCCTAGATCATTCCCCAGGGTTTCGGTGACCCCGCAGAGTAAAATGCCATTGGGCGCCAGTAACTGGCTGAGCTGCTGATGAATTTGACGCCGAGTCTGCTGATCAAAATAGATCGATACATTGCGAAATAGAATGACATCGAAAGGACCACCTGGGTGGGTCTCTGCGGCGTTTAATAGATTGAAGGAGTGAAAGGTAACCCATTGGCGCAGTGATTCGCGGAGCTTAAAGCGGCCCTGGTGAGGGCAAAAGTAACGCTCTTTAAAGGAGGGCGAGAGGGCGCGAAACGCCATGCCGCCATACACGGCTTGGCGGGCCTTAGCGAGAACTTGTTGATCAAGGTCGCCGCCTGAGATGTTAAATAGCGTTTTGGCTCGTTCTCCAAAGCACTCATATAGCATCATGGCGATGCTATAGGGCTCTTCGCCAGAAGAGCAGCCAGCACTGAAGATAGAGATGGGGCCATTTTCAGTGGCTAAACGCTCAGGGAGATAAGTGTCAATCAACCAGTTTAAGGCGTCTGGCTCGCGACAAAAGTACGTTTCGTTAACCGTCAGCTGACTGACAAAATGGTCAAATAGTGTCTGGTCTCGGGTTAAAAGCGCAAGTAACTGCGAGGTGTTAGTGAGTCCTGTGGCGGCTTGTAAACTGGCGACTGCCCGAAATAGCCGAGCTTCGGCTAAACCCTCCAGGTGTAATCCACAGCGTTGATATACCAGGGTTTTAAAAGCGGTAAAGGTGCTCATGCGAAAGGCTCCGGTCGGCCATGATGACCGAGTACCGCGCGTAAAAGCCGGTTAGGCAGGCTATCGAGCGGCAATTCATACTGAATGACGCCTGCTTTAACCGCTTCTTGATTCATGCCGTATATCACTGAACTGGCTTCATCTTGCGCAAAGGTGGTGCCGCCTGCCTGAGAGATCGCCCGCATGCCATTAACACCGTCACGCCCCATACCGGTCAAAATAATGCCAATCGCATCACCGCCATAGACTTCGGCGACGCTTTGCAGCAGTACATCGCAGCTGGGATGGTAAAGTGAGCTTTCGGGGCTGGGTTGAAGCTGGAAGCGATGACGTGGCGTCACGCATAAATCACTTTCTGATGGCGATAAGTAAATATGCCCAGGGCGCAATTGCTCGCCTTCCTGGCCGACACTGACTGGCAAGGCACACAGCGATGCCAGCCATTGGGCCATGCCGCCAATAAATCCATGACTGATGTGCTGAGCAATCACAATGGGTGCTGGAAAACCGTCGGGTAGTGTCCGCAGCACGCGTACTAATGCTTGTGGGCCGCCGGTAGAGCAAGCAATCGCGATAACGTGCTTAAAATCGCGGGGGACACCTCGCAGTGGCGTCATCAGTGTCGAGTGAAACGATGTTGTTGGTGAGGAAACCGTGCAACGCCGGCGCAAGCGAGTAATCACCGATACCCCCGCCAGTAGGCGAACCCGCTCTAACAGACGTTCGGCGTCTGCCTCATCCAGAGAGGGTTTTGGCATGACTTCTAGTGCGCCTACTTCTAGCGCGTGGTAGGCCGTTTGAGCATCGGAGCGGTCACTAATCACCAAAATCGGTACGCCTTTGGTGTACATGATCTCTTCGATGGCGCTTAGGCCATCCATCACCGGCATGTTGAGGTCCATGGTGATTAGCTGCGGCGCTAAACGTCTGGCCAGCTCAACAGCCTCACGGCCGTTAGTGGCTTCCCCGACGATGTCAATGTCACCGTCTCGGCTGAGAATATCGCGTAGCACGTCGCGGGCTACTTGGCTGTCGTCGGCAATGACTACCCGAATTACACTCATCCGATATCCTAATCAGCGGTTTTTTATTTATCGTTGTTAACTGTTTTTGCCTGAGCGATGGTGAACTCCTGCACCAGCGCGTTGAGTTCGGTCGACATATCAATCATGTCCTGGCTAATGTCGGTAATGCTGCGCACCGAGTGCGCATTACGAGAACTGGCCGTATCGATATCACGCAGTGCCATGACCACCTGGCTACTGGCGGTTTTTTGCTGCTGAGTAGAGAGTGATATCTGCTGTGCCGCGCTGCTGGTTTGGCTGGCCGCTTTGAGCAGCGCTTCCAGATCTTGTGCGGTGCTCATACTTGCCTCAACGCCTTGCTCAATAGAAGAGGCGCCTTTTTCAGACGCGACCACCAAACGATTGATTGCCGTCTGGATATCATCGGTATGCTTTTCAATTTCCTGGGTAGAGTCCGTCACACTGTCAGCTAAGCGGCGTATTTCATTGGCCACCACTGAAAAACGGCGTCCAGACTCGCCTGCGCTTGAGGCTTCCAGCGCGGCATTAAAGGCGATCAGTTTGGTCTGGGCTGCCAATGTGTTGATCAGTTCCATAACCTTATTAATCTGTTTGGATTTAGCTCCGAGGGTCATTATTTCGGCGAGGCTCTGCTCGCTGTCGCTACGGATATCCTGCATTTTCGACTGCAGAAGCTGCATAGCAGTGCTGCCTTTACGGCTACGCTCTAACGTTTGGTTGGCGACATCTACCACCGACTGGGAGTGATCGGCTATTTGGGTGGATGAGGTGGAAAGCTCTTCCATCGTTGAGGTGATTTCAGCCACCGACGACGCCATCTCTTCAACGGCCGCTGCCATGGTTTGGCTAGCTTCATGGTGAATATCACTACCGTGCACACCCGAAAGCCCTGCGGTTTTTGCCAAACGCTCCGCTACGTGTGTCAGCGCCTGGGAGTTCTTGGCTACCGCGGCAATAGCACGGGAGAGGCGCTCAAGCAGTTCGTTGGTTTGATCCGCTAAATCGCCCAGCTCCGCTTTGTCGTCGGTACTGACCCGCCGCGATAGATCCAAACTGTGAGTAATGTCTTTAAGCTGACCCTGAAAATCAATCAACGGGCGAATAAGTCTCCCCGTTAGCGGGTAGAGCACCAACAAACCTGCTAGCAAAATGAGCAGTCCTATACCGCTGGACGCCAGGAAGCGCTCGCGGGTAGACGCCAAGTACGCCTCTTTATTGACTTCAACCATGAGGTAGCGCTGCAATTCCGGTATCCAGCGTGTGCTGATCAGTAGGGTTTGGCCGTTGCGCTCAATCTCGTCTACTTTTAGCTGTTCGTCACGTTGCAGGCGCTGCGCTGCTTGTGGGGGTAGGGCCTTCGCTACGTCAACACTACTAATGGTTTCACCACTGTGAACGAGCATCTCACCTTCAGCACTCAGCAGAGAAGCGCGGCCATCGTCACCTAGCCGAAAGTCTTCAATAAGCATGGCCATGTCAGAAAGATCAAGCCCTGCGCCTGCCACTACCAGCGGTCGACCGTTGGCTGCATTTGCCACACTGCGGTAATTAACATATACAAAGGCTTCATCTGTTGAAAATGTATCGCTATCCAAATTCAACTCGTACATGGCATTACCTTCCGTGAAGCGGTAGTACCAGTCGTCTTCGTTACCCGGCGGTTGGATAATACGCTGAAGAAATTCACCGTCGCGCAATTGAAAATAGTAGCCCCTGCCCTGGTATTGAGCGGCAATAAAGAGCAGTTCCGTATCCAGCTGTGCCATCAAACGCGAGAGATAAGTCGTGATCTCGTCCTGGCGCTCTTGGGGCATGCCCTCCTGTACCCACTGCTCAATAAAGTAGCTGTTAGCGAGGCTCTCAGAAACGGCTAAGTCCTGACTGAGGCTGAGGTTGATATGGGCAGCAAGCCCTTCGATTTGAGCGGGCAGCTCATTATTTAGCAGGTTATCAAGCCGCGCCTGACTATGGGTTCGAGCCTGAAGGTAGAGTGCCAACAGCATTGCAAGCGCGAGCACCGTTCCAAAAGAGAGAAATAGCCGAAGCCGTAGGGGTAGATGTTTCCAGCGCGCCATCATATTCGCCGTTGCTCCAAAGTAAACGGTGTCCCTGAAGACGCGGCAAGACTCGCATCAACGCTGTTGGGTAACGCTCAGGGTAATAAAGGTGAAGAGGTGAGTGCTACTCTATTGATTAGATCGGCTCATTAGATCTGCTCTTTAGAGTAACCCCCAAATTAGTAACCTCGATTTCAGCTTTTTTCGGTAGAGATGTCCAGCGTTTGTCGGAGGGATTTAGTCTTTGCTTTTATACAATCGCGTGGGGCACAAAGCAGGAGGAGTCTTTGGTAATCCGGCCAACGTCTTCGCGAATGCCCATACCGCAAGCGCGGTCGCCCACCACCCAGCTGCCAATTAACGCGTGGTTATTACCAAAGCGGGGCATGGGGTGATAGGCCTGGCGAATCCAGGGGCTGTCAGTATAGGGGCCGTCCACGGCCTCGCGATGGCCGGCTGGTGTGATCAATTCAACGTTGCTGCCTTCTCGAGAGAAGAATGGCTTGCGCACCCAGCCTGCTGGCAGCGGCGGGCTATTGGCATCCTCGAAAAACGCCGGTAGCAGGTTGGGGTGGCCCTCAAAGTGCTCCCATAGCAGGGGCAGAATACCCTTGTTGGAGAGAATGGCTTTCCAGGGCGGCTCAAACCAGTGGGTGTTTAGCTGCGGGATATATTCGCCGAAGGCATCGTCGGCCATCTCTTCCCACGGGTAGAGTTTGAACAGTGCGTGAATGGGTTGATTATCCAGATCAACGAAGTGCTCGGCACCGGACCGCAGGCCAATATCTTCGGTGTAGATAAACGGCGCTTTAAGACCCGCCTGCACCGCCACATCCTGCAAGTAGTGCACGGTGGCACGCTCTTCAGCGTTATCTTTGATGCAAGAGAAGTAGAGCGTGCGCGCTTCAAGGCGATCACCAAGGTGGGCCATGGCATTGATCAGCCGCTCTTGGATCGAGTTGTACTGATCCGCGTGGCGCAGCAGGATACCTTGCGCGATGGCCTGCTCAAGCCACACCCACTGAAAAAAGCCCGCTTCGTAAAGCGAGGTCGGTGTATCGTAGTTAAGTTCTAGTAACTTCGCCGGACCATCGCCCGAGTAGGCAAAATCCATCCGCCCGTAGAGGTGCGGTTGGCCCGATTTCCACGAGTTATGGATGCTGTCCCACATATGTTCTGGCAGTGCTAAGCGCTGCATTAAGGCATTGGAGTGGCAGACTTTATCGACCAGCTCCATACACATCTCGTGCACCGCTTCGGTAGGGCCTTCAATATCCCGCTCTACCTGCTCCATGGTGAACTGGTAGTAGGCATCTTCTTTCCAGTAAGGTTCACCATCGATGGTATGAAAATGAAAGCCCAGCTCGTGAGCCAGGGCTTTCCAGTTGCTTCGTTCAGGGATATCGATTCGCAGCATGGTAGTATCCGATGAAGGCTAGGAGCCCCAGCCACCCCGGGCTGAAGAGCGTGAGCCAAAGCCTCGACGCTGAGAGGTCGCTACCGAGTTACGCATGGCATCGTTTCGCTGGTTTACCCGCTGGGTCGCCTGATTAGTGGCCGTATTCCAGTTGCCCTGATTCTGACGATTACGGTACACCGGCTCCTGGTAAACCCGCTCAAAAGAGCGGCCACGGTTGGTGTTCGACATCATGCTGCCGACCATATAACCCATCATGGCGGGCATAAACCAACTACCCCCGGTGCTGCCCGTCGCCGCTTGAGACTGCTCTTCGGTGGGGGCGGTACAAGCGCCTTCACCATTCTCAGCTTCGCACTCTTCCAGGGTGCTATAACGCGGCACCGCTTCCAAAGAGGCTTCGTAGGCGTCTTCGCAGGCGCTACGGGTATAGACATTCTCCGCGACACAGGCTTCTACGCTTTCAAAGCTACGTGGCTCGTCAAATTCGATCTCAGTGATCTGCTCTTCCTGGGGCGGCTGACCACAGGCGGTGAGTCCAAAGGCGCTGGCGCCCATCATCGCCAATGACAGACGTGCACTACGTTTACGGCGGGGCAGATGGGGTGTGTGATCGTGTTTAGACATGCAGGCTCTCCTTTACCACGTCGTCGTTACCAAGTCATCGAAGCGGCGTTGAGCAAGCCGACTGCCACGGCCACACTGGCCATTAAAATGCCGTAGGCCTGATGGCCTTCGGTAATGTGCTGAGACAGGCTTTCACCCTGCTTGCGCAAAAACAGCTTAACGCCAAAGAAGGTGGCTAACTGAACGATAAAGGCGACGATGCCCCAGAGCACAAAATCGATAAAATTGATCGAGTGCGCCATTGCGCTGTAAAGCGGAATGGTAAAGCCAAGAATGGAGCCGCCGTAGGCAGAAGCGGCGGCTGCGTTACCTTCACGAATCAGCGTCCACTCGTGATGCGGAGTGATGCGACTGTAGCAGTACATAAAAGCGGCGAGCAGTAAAATCGCGGTCACTAGATAGGCGATAAATGACGGCAAGCCGTACAGGTAGTTCACCATGGTGGTGGTTTCCTTTTGTCGTAGGTAAATACGTATTTAAAAAACGGCGGTAATGATTACATGGCGTCGATATCGACGGAGGCTACATCTACCCCCACGTTGTGCACCACCATAAAGCTGCCTTCGTCATCATTTTCAGCGCTCATCAGCAGGTACTCCATGCGCTCGGTGCCTTCGATGGTACGCTCATAGAGCATTGCATGGTGGGTCACATGGCGGGCTGACACGCTCTCGGTGGTCATTACCTGCTCTTCGAAAACCACCGGCGGCGACCACAGGCTGTCGCCATCCCCCCATACTCGCTGATAGGTGCAACTACGCGCTTCCTCAGTGGTTGAGGTGAGCGAGATAGCTTGGGCGCCGATGCTGTCGGGCTGCTTATCTTCACCGTTGATCAAATTATCAAATTCGGCATCCGAGAGATGGGCAACACGGTAAAAGTCGAACAGCTTATATTCAAGCACCTGGCCGTTCTCAATGTTGGCCTGTAGCCAGGTGTCGTTGTCCAGATAGAAGCGCACTAGGTGCGCCCCTTGGCCTAGATCGACATGCCCGACGGCGGCAATGTGATGATAGGCATCGTCGTCCCAGCGAAACAGCGCATCGGCATGGGCGCGCAGGCCAATCAGCTTAATATTGACGCGACCATCCAGTCGCAGGCCCTCTAGATCTTCCTGGCTGACGCTCATGGGCAGGCCCGCCGCTACCGGGCGGCCCGCAGCCTGCTCGGGCTGCTTCTGCGTGGTAGCGCGAAAAAGTGCTTTCAGGTTGTTAAGCATGGCCTGCCTCGCTAATGAGCTTGTTGAAGAGAGAACTTACTCTTGTGGAGCGCTTTTCTTTGCTTTCAGGCGCGCTAATACATCGTCTGCTTTGCGCTGCGTGCCGCCGATGCCCGCTGATTTCAGGCGTGCTTCCAGCGAGCTACCGCTCTCTTCCGCGGCCATTTCGTCGGCTGCTTGCATCTGCGCTGAGTTAAGCTGCTGGCGCTCTTTGATGCGCTCCAGTGACTCCATGGCACTGCCCATGGCGCTGTTCTGGCCCGAGTGGCGAGCGGCCACGGCAGATTGCGCTTTCTGCGCAGACTCCGTCGCTTTAACCACGCTAACCTGCTGCTTCAGTTGGCGAAGCTGGTTGTCGGTGCCGCGAATCGCGCCGCGCAGTTTCTCGATGCTGGCATCGTATTCGCTGACAATGGCGCGCTCAGCCTCCAGGTCATCCTGAAGTGCCACCATGCGTTCAGCCACTTCTACCGCCAGCGCTTCCTCGCCTTTATCCAGCGCGGCTTCGGCGCTTTTTTCCAGCTCAGCGATTTTGCTTTCCAGCGTGTCGGCTTTGTTGCTGTTGAGCTGGCGCTGGGCCATCAGGCGGGTCAGTTCAGTTTTCGACTGGCTGAGGTGATTTTCTGAGTCGCGAATTTCCTGGTCTAAAATACGCAATGCCTGGGAATCCACGACCGTTTGACCGGTTTCATTCGCTTTGCCGCGCAGGGCCGTCATAATTTTGCTTAACATAAATAATCTCACAGGTAAGTTGCTGCAATAATAGTGGCTTTAATAATAGCCGAGCAGTGGTAAGCGTTATACGAAATGCGTTTGAATCAGTTCGGCAACTTCCATGGCAGCGCCAGCGGTGGCATGCAGCTCTGCACAAATAGACTCAAGTTTGGAATCGCCAAACAGCTGCCCATAGGCCACATAAACGTCGTGGCCGTCGATTTCGACAATACCCACGGAGGCCAGCGGTAGCGAAATGCCCTGGCGCAGCAGCACTTCGTTGAGCTCAGCGCTGTTTTTAACGCCTTCTACAGCAGCGATGGGCGCCATCGCCATCCACTCATTTTCGCTACGCGACAATGTAATCGCCAAGTTGCCGTAATCACTCAGTTCCCAGATGAGCGTCTGATTCGTCTCGTCCAGGCTGATCGTGCCTTCAGGCCACTCAGGGGTATTGTCGCCCGCGGGCTGGTTGACTAAATGATATAGCTCGGTGGCGGTGATGCCGTTGGTGACGGTAGGCGTAGTCAAAGCAATTTGCTCCATCGTTCGTTAAGTCTTTTCACCTTAACACTTAGTGGAGCAAATGGTTCCTTTTACCCAAAAAGCCCCGCGGTAAGCGGGGCCAAAAGGAGGGAGAGCAAAACGTTAGTGAAGAGCGCGTCTAAGGGCGCTGGTAGGTGTCGTCAAATTGCTTGCGAAGTTCATTTTTTTGCACTTTGCCCATGGTGTTGCGGGGCAATTCATCGACAAAAAATACCCGCTTGGGCTGCTTGTACTTGGCGAGCCGACCGTCTAAATGGCTGATCACATCGTCTTCTTCAAGCCGGCCCTCCTCAAGATCGGCTTTTGGCTGGCGCACGACAACGGCGGTGACGCCTTCGCCAAAGTCAGGATGTGGCAAGCCGATGACCGCAGATTCGGCAACTTGATCAAGCTCGTCGATCACCTGCTCGACCTCTTTGGGGTAAACGTTGTAGCCGCCGGAAATCACCAGATCTTTGTCGCGCCCAACGATATGCACATAGCCCTGCTCGTCGACCATGGCGAGATCGCCGGTAATGAAAAAGCCATCGTCTAACAGCTCCTCGCGGGTCTTTTCGGGCATCCGCCAGTAGCCGATAAAGACATTCGGGCCGCGAATCTGCAGCATGCCGATCTCACCTAAAGGCACTTCATTGCCAGTTTCGCGATTGGTAATACGCATCTCCACACCGGGTAGCGGCATGCCCACGGTGCCTGCTCGCCGTGCGCCTTCATAGGGGTTGGAGAGGTTCATATTGGTTTCGGTCATGCCGTAGCGCTCAAGGATCGCATGGCCGGTTTTGGCTTCAAACGCCTCGTGGGTCTCGGCGGTGAGCGGGGCAGAGCCGGAGACGAACAGCCGCATGTTAGCAGTAGCGTCAGGCGTCAGGCGCTCATCCTGAACCAAGCGCGTATAGAAGGTAGGAACGCCCATCATCACAGTGCCACGGGGCAGCTCTTCGAAAATGACATCGGCATCAAACTTCGGCAAGAACAGCATACTGGCGCCTGCCATCAAAGTGACATTGCAGGCCACGAACAAACCGTGAGTGTGGAAGATCGGCAGCGCATGGATCAGCCGGTCATCGGCGCTGAAGTGCCACGCTTTCACCAATGTTTCGGCGTTGGATGCTAGGTTCTTGTGCGTCAGCATGGCGCCTTTCGAGCGCCCGGTGGTGCCGGATGTGTAAAGAATAGCGGCCAGGTCACGCTCGCCCAGTGCCACGATATCCTCCCGCGGCGTTGCTGCGCGGGTAGCTTCCATCAGGCTGCCATCGGCGGCGCTGCCTAGAGTGGCCACGGCCGGGCAGCCGGTTTCAGCGGCAAGCGCTCGCGCTTGCTCTTCTATCTTGGGTCGGCAGACAAACAACGCAGGCTCGGCATCATTCAAAAAGTAGCGGATTTCATCGCCGGTATAGCCGGTGTTGAGGGGTAAGTAGACCCCGCCAATGCGCAGGCAGGCCAAATAAAGCAGTATCGCTTCAGGACTTTTATCCACCTGCACAGCGACACGGTCGCCTTGCTTAACGCCCAGCTCAGTCAACGCACTGGCAAGTTTCGCGCTTATGCTCAGCGCATCGGTATAACTGTAGCGGCGGCCTTCACGAGTGGTAATGAAATCGGCGTCAGCGCGCTCGCGCATCTTGGCCGCAAAGGTTTCAAACAGGTTATGGCTCATTTGGTGGTCTCTCCCTTGGCCAGCTTGCGGGCACGACGAGCGAGGTCGCGCACCTCATTGGAGCAGGCAACGGTGCCCTTGGCGGTATAGTTTTCGTGGTTGCGTTCGATATCGTCCAGTACGTACAGGTAGTTGACCATCAAGCCTGCGGCCTGGTTAATGCCCTTCTCGGAGATATCGCCCAGCCAATTGATACGATGCAGCTCTGCGCCATTGCCAAGGTGGAAACGGGCCACCGGGTTCAGCGGCAGGCCGTGGCGGTTCTTCTCCTCGGCTAAGTAGCGCGCCGCCAACGGGCGGATCGCGGCTTTCAATGGCTCCTCACGGGTTTTATCTTGATGCCAGCCAGGCGTTTCAAGCCCTTTTAGCGACTGACGCAGTGACTCGGGCAACTGCTCATCATCGCGCTGTTCTTGTAACCACTGGGCGAAGCCGGGCACCGGCGAAAGAGTGACGAAGTATTTCAACTGCGGCAGCTCTTGAGACAACTCCTGCACCACTTGCTTGATCAAAAAGTTACCAAAGGAGATGCCACGCAGACCGGTCTGGCAATTGCTAATACCAAAGAACGCCGCGGTATCAGCGTCTTCAGGTTCTTCGATTGCTTTTTTAGCGCTACTTTCGCCCGCCCTTTCTCCCGATAAAATAGGCTGAATACGGCTGGGCAGTCCCTTGTGCAGGGCGACTTCCACGAAGATCAACGGCTCGTCGCCAATCGCTGGGTGGAAAAAGGCGAAACAGCGGCGATCACGTGCATCCAGCCGCCGACGTAGATCGTCCCAGTCCTGGATTTCGTGTACCGCCTCGTAGCGGATGATCTTCTCAAGAATCGAAGCGGGGGTATTCCAATCAATGCGCTTGAGCATCAAAAAGCCGCGATTGAACCAGGAGCCGAACAGGTGAGCAAAATCGTCGTCAATGGCCTTCAGCTCAGGCTGCTCACGCAGCAACGACAGAAGATCTTCACGCATTTTAACCAACTCATAGGTACCATCGCTGGCCAGATTTAAACGCCGGAAAAGTTCCTGGCGCCTAGGTTCGCTGGCTTCAAATAGCCGCTGTAAAGTGGGGTTGTCGCGGGCTTCCCGATACGCCGTATAGGCCGCATCAATAGGGCCTGGGTCGGCGGCAAAGTCTGTTATTAAACGGTCAAAGAAACTATTTTTTTCAGTTGCCGGGAGCCGCTGGTAAATCGCCAAAGCACGGCTTGCTAGCGCAATGCTGGAGGCTTCGCCATCGCTTTCCAGCAACTTGTGGCAAGCGTTGACCAACTGCTGATGGTCGGGCGTCACTGTCTCAGGCTGACGTCGCCGTAACAAGGCATCACGCTGGGTGATGTTGTTAAACAGCTCCTGCAAAAACATCATGTTCATGGTTAAACTCCTTAGCCCATGATCAAGTTAGGTAGCCAAAGCGCGATGCCTGGGAAAAGACACAGCAACAAGATACCCAGCACCATGCATAGCGCGTAGGGCAAGCTTCCCATCAGAATGTCGCGCAGCGAGATATCCGGTGCGATGCCTTTAATAATGAACAGGTTGAGCCCCACCGGCGGTGTAATCAGGCCAATCTCCAGGTTGATAGTCAGGATCACCGCAAACCAGTACGGGTCGAAGTTGGCCGCGAGGATGATGGGCAACAAGATCGGGGCAGTCATCACGATCACGGCGACCGGGGGCAGGAAGAAGCCAGCCACTAGCAGGAAGAGGTTGATCACCCCCATCAGTGCCCAGCGGTTAATCTCAAGTCCGGCAATCGCCGCCGCTACGGTTTGGGTGATGAACATGGAGGAGAGTGCGTATGCAAATACCTCGGCGGTGGCGATCACCAACATGATCATCACGCTTTCACGCAGCGAGTCGCGCATGATCAGCTTGATGGGTCCCAACTGCCACATGCGGTAGATGAGGATCGCTAGCGCTAAGCATAGAAACGCGCCAACGCCCGCCGCCTCGGAAGGTGTGGCCACCCCGCCATAAAGCGCAAACAGGATGCCCGCGACCACGCCTAAGAAAGGGAGAACCCGCACTAATGCTTTCAGGTTGCTATCGACATTCTGCTTAACATTCTCTTTTAGTCGTTCGACGGACTCGGCCATGGGGTTGTTGTATCCACCGGCCATCTTGCAGGCGATCATGGTCCAGATCATGAACAGACCAGCGAGCATGAAGCCCGGCACCACCCCGGCAATAAACAGCCGACCAATCGAGGTTTCGGTGGAAATGCCGTAGATGATCATGGTGACCGACGGCGGAATCAAAATGCCCAGGGTACCGCCCGCGGCAATACACCCTGCTGCCACGCCATCGGGGTAGCCGCGCTTGCGCATTTCGGGAATACCCATTTTGCCAATTGCCGCACAGGTGGCGGGGGATGATCCCGACAGAGCCGCAAAAATGGAACAGGCGCCAATATTGGAAACCGCCAGACCGCCGGGCAGTTTGCCCATCCACAGATCCAGCGAGCGATACAGATCACGCCCGGTGGGGGAGGAGGCCACCGCGGCGCCCATCAGAATAAACATCGGAATGGCGACAAAACCAAACTCTGCGATGCGGTCAAAAAAGGTTTCCCCGAAGTAGGTGAGCTCAGCAAGGCCACGGTCGTAGATCAGTGCCAGCAGCGATACACCGCCCAGGGCGAAAGCGATAGGGGTGCCAATGGCCATCAGCGCAATCAGCGCGATGGCAACGATAATGCCTAACGTGATGGGATCCATACTCAGTTCTCCCCACGCAAAATTTCAGCTATATACTGCAGCGAAAGTAGGGTGGCGCCGACCGCCATAGGCAGTAAGGCGGGCCACAGTGGCGGATTCCATACCGAGCCCGTGGTCCACTCGCCGTGGAGCGCCTCAAAAACATAGACCCAACTGGCATACGCCAATGCAGCGCAAAAACCTAACCCAAACAGCGACGCGATCAAGCGCATGATAGTGCGGGTAATGCCGCCTAGCGCATCGGGAACAATCGTGATGGCGACATGGCCGCCAGTCATCAATACATAGGGGCTGCCCATCAACATCGCTGCCGTTACTGAGAAGATGGTGAATTCAGTCTGCCAGCTGGTGCTCATTCCCAGTAAGTAGCGAATAAATACCATCTGACAAATCACGAGTACGCCAGCGATAAACAGGGCGCAGGCCAAGTAGGCGGAAAGCCGCGAGAGCTTGTCTATGACGCGAATGTAGCCGCCAATGATGCCCCCTCGCGCAAGGGCATTGTGTGTCGTTGCAGGTGCCATAATTCCCTCGTCAAGCTGGTTATTTCGCCAAGCTAAGCAAGCATCAGTAGAAAACGGCCATCCCGAGCGGAATGGCCGCGCCATTAGGCGATCATGGGTTGCTTACTCGACGGCCAGCGCCGCATCGATAATGGCTTGTCCGTTGGGAACGTTCTCGGCAAAGTTTTTGTAGGAAGTCTCCTTAGCGATATCGAGCCAGGCGTTGTAGTCGTCCTCGCTCATGCTGACTACTTCCACACCATTCTCTTCGTAGAGGTCGACCATCTCCTGGTCAATGGCGGCGGCCTCTTCCGCAAAGAACGCCTCGGCGGCTTCACCTGCTTCCATCAGGGCTGCTTGCTGCTCTTCGTTGAGCCCTTGCCATACCTGCTCGGAAATAAGAATAGGTTCGTACATGTACCACAGCGCGAAGTCGCCGGGCTCGGTCAAGCACTCAACCTGTTCGTAAAGCCGGAAGGAGATAAACGACATTGATGAGGTATTGGCGGCATCCAGCACGCCGGTTTGCATGGCGGTATAAACCTCGGAAGAGGGCATCGAGGCGATGGAGGCACCGGCGGCTTCCAGCATTTGTTCAAACGCAGGCCCGGCGGCGCGGAAGTTCTGACCCTCGACGGTATCGGGGGAGGTAACGCACTGCTCGCTAGAGGCAAAACCGCCCGATAGCCAAGCATCTGCAAGTACCCGAGCGCCACCTTCGCGAATGACCTCTTTAATCATCTCCATATACTCAGAGTCATTCAGGCGTTGGGCATGCTCCTGATTACGCACCAACCCCGGCATCAGCGTAGCCGAGAACTCAGGATGGCGGCCGCTAGCGTAATCCAGCGGTAGAGAAGTGATGTCCAGGCGACCACGGGCGATAGCGCCCCACTGTTCACGCGCCTTAAACAGCGATTGGCCGGGATAGACTTCAATGGTCAGCCCGACATCTGCATCGGCTACTTCGCGGGCCATCATTTGCACCATTTCATCGCGCACGTCCCCTTGGCCACCGGGGAATTGATGCGAAGCACGCAGTACGGTATCGGCAGAGGCGTGTGACGCCGCAATGGCGAGGCCTAGGGCGGCGGCAGTTGAGATTAAATAGCGTTGCATGTGGCGTCTCCAACAATTGTTGTTGTGTGTTTGGATGAGCTTTATATGTTTATCAGAAGATCTGATATATATTTCAATAGCGCTTAAATATGCTAATGTCAACTTTATGACAATTTTAATGGCCTGAAATAAGTCGCGATCCATGGAGGTAAACATGACGGGCACCAAGCGCTCCAACGCTCAGCGATTAAGGGATTCTCTTGAGGATGACATCATCAATGGCCGCCGTTTGCCGGGAGAGCGCCTGGACCCGGAAGCCTTGGGGCGTGAGTTTCAGGTCTCGCGAACACCCGTGCGTGAAGCTTTTCAGCAGTTGGTAGCGAGTGGCCTAGTGACGGTTTCGCCCAAAAAAGGCACCTTTGTGGCGAAGGTAGGAATTGATCAATTGATCGAGATGTTCGAGGTCATGGCGGAACTTGAAGGCATGTGCGGGCGCCTAGCGGCCCGCCGGATCACCGACCCCGAGCTGGTCGCGCTTCGCGAAGCACACCAACGCTGCGAAGCGGCGGCGCTGGCCGGTGATAGCGATGAGTATTACTACGAAAACGAAGGTTTTCACGACTGTATCTACACCGCTAGCCACAACGCCTTTTTGGCCAGCGAAGCGCGCCAACTAAAGCAGCGCTTAAAGCCTTACCGGCGCCTGCAGCTGCAGGTGCGCCAACGGGTAAATAATTCCCTCAGCGAGCACCAAGCCATCGTGGAAGCGATTGAAAAAGGTGATCCCTTGGCTGCACAGCAAGCGCTTAGTGACCATGTACTGATTCAGGGCGAGCGCTTTAGTGACTTCGTTTCCAGCGTCCGCCGTATGGAGGCACCGTTAGAAAGAACGGGCTAATTTTGGCCCGCTGAGGGTTGACCCAGCCCCATGTCCGAATCGGTGGGGTAATGGTCCTTGCCGACATCGAGCGCAGCGCTGACACTCTCTCTAATGCTTCGATACCCGCTAGCGGAGAGAGACAGTGACTCGCCATATTGCCCTATTTGCTTACCCCGACTGCCAACTGCTGGATGTCAGCGGCCCCTGGCAGGTGTTTGCCAGCGCCAATGCGTTAAGCCCCCAGCCGCTCTATCAGTTGACTCTGATTGCCGATGCCGTCGGCCCGGTTGTCACCAACGGCGGCCTGGCCGTGCATGCTACCCACACCTACCAGCAACTTACTCGTTTACTGCCACTGGATACGCTATTGGTGGCGGGCGGTAGTGGCGTAATACAGCAGCGTGAGATAGCTACCGTGAAGCAGGTGCTTGTTGAGGTCGCCCCAGAAGTAAGACGTCTTGGCTCTATCTGTTCTGGCGCGTTTTTACTGGCAGCGGCAGGGTTGCTGGATGGTTGCCGCGTCACTACCCACTGGCGCCATGCACAACAACTGGCTGAGGAGTACCCCGCGCTAAGCGTCGAGCCCGATGCGCTGTATATCGAAAGCAACGGTCGCTATACCAGCGCAGGCGTCACGGCGGGTATTGATCTGGCGCTTTCGCTGGTAGAGGCGGATCACGGTGCTGATCTAGCCGGGCGAGTGGCCCGTGAGTTAGTGGTATTTCTACAGCGCCCAGGTGGGCAGTCGCAGTTCAGCGAGATACTGCGACACCAGCAGGCGGCGGGACCTCTACGTCGCTTACTGGATCAACTTCATGCCGACCCGAGTGTGGATCATGGGCTTGATAGCATGGCCGACCTGATGGCGGTTTCTCCACGCCATTTAACCCGGCTGTTTAGACGCCACCTAAATACGACCCCGGGTGCTTACCTGACCCAACTACGCCTTGAACAAGCGCGCCTGGCGCTGCTCAGCGAACGCGAGCCGGTTTCTCTTGCGCGGCTCGCGCAACGCTGGCGACTGGGCGGTGCAGAGCAGTTGCGCCGTCAGTTTCAGCGCTACTACGGTGTGTCACCTTCGGTTTATCGCCAACGCTTTGCGTCTTCCCATACCGATCCACTTCAGGAGAGCGCCTCGTGCCTTTAACCGTCACACTGTTATCGCTTTGCCAAGCGCTGCTGGTCACCGGCAATGTCCTGCTGATTGCCGTCTCGCCACTGATTGGCGCATCGTTAGCCCCAAGCGCGTCTTGGTCGACCGCTCCGGTTGCCACCCAGTGGCTTGGACTGATGTGCGCGACCATTCCTGCTTCGTTGATCATGGCAAGGTTGGGCCGGAAGCGCGGTTTCATGCTGGGCAACCTCGTTGGTCTAATCGGCGCGCTGGTTGCTGTGCAGGCGCTGATCGGCGAGCGCTTTGGGCTGTTTTTGTTGGCAACTTGGTTAATTGGTATCGGCATTGGCTTTGGCCAGCTCTATCGCTTTGCCGCGGTAGAAGCTGCGCCTACGCCGATGCGTGATCGCGCGATTGGCTTGGTAATGGGTGGCGGTGTGCTGGCCGCGTTTGCCGGGCCATGGCTGGCAAGAGTAAGCCGTGAGCTGGGCGAAGTGCCGTTTCTGGGCAGCTTTGTTGGTTTAGCCGCACTCTACGCGCTGGCATTAGTGGTGTTGATGCTGACAAAACTACCGCCTGCATCCCGCACCCATGACGAAGGCATTGCACTGTCGCTAATCAAGATACTCCGCCAGCCCGCGTTTATCCTGGCGGTAAGCGCGGCGATGGTCGGTTACGGTGTGATGAACCTGGCCATGACCGCCACACCGCTCGCCATGGCGGGAGCCGGACACCACTTTAACCACGTTTCAATGACTATTCAGTGGCACGTGGTGGCGATGTTTCTGCCCTCGTTCTTTACCGGGCATTTGGCTACCCGTTTCGGTGCTAAGCGGGTCATCGTGGCTGGTTGCCTGCTGCTGGTGGCGAGCGCTTTAGTCGCACAATTGGGTATCAGTTTAGCCGGTTTCAATGTGGCGCTGATTTTGTTGGGGCTGGGTTGGAACTTTACTTTTCTGCCCGCCACAGGTCTGCTCACCGAGAGCTATCGCCCCGTGGATAAAGCACGCACCCAGGCCGCCAATGAGTTTTTAGTGTTTGGCACTGCGGCTATCACTGCGCTGCTCGCTGGGCCCTTGGTCAGTGGCTTAGGCTGGGCGACGCTTAACTTGCTGTTGATTCCTGTCTCGCTGGTGCCTTTGGTGGTGCTGCTGTGGCAGCGACAAAGCAGCATGGCATCATCGAAGATTTGAACGTGTGCTTACACACTCTGCAGATGCTCATTTATTAGACTTAAGGAAGGTCTGAATAAATGCCGATATTCATTAACGCTCACTTGAGCCGACAAAAATCGAAAATTCAGACACTCTTCTCCCGTTCTTTGTGTATTTTTGCCCGTTTCCCGCTCATTGAACGGAAAACGGGCGCAATCTCTTCACCGTGAAGCAGCTGATCGGCAGACACAATGTCAAGGACATTGGCAGCCGTGGTCTCGATACTGTGAATCAACCCAAGTTTATCGTCGACACCTATGTGCATTTTCATGCCAAAGTGCCAAGAGCCCCTTTTAGTCTGGTGCATTTTGGGGGCGCGCTCGCCTTTTTGTTTTAGTTGGAACTAGGCGCAGAGATGATAGTGGTATCGACAATGCTCCCTTCGTGCAGCATCAGGCCATTTTCCTCCAGGTGCTTGTTCACTTCCTGAAACAACACCTTGCTAAGGCCGTGGCGTTCCAGAAAATAGCGAAACTTGAGAATCGTGGTTTCGTCCGGCAATCGATCCAGCTTCAAACCGGCGAATTGGCGCATGGACTCGATCTCGTAGAGAGCGTCTTCCATGGTCGCATTGACAGGCTATCGCGAATATAAGCGCAACGATCATTACCGCAACGATGTCATCGCCATCGCCTGTATCCCCATCGTCTGACTTCTTATTTATAGCTCTTCAGGAAGAGGTTTATGAAGATAGATTAGTGCACTGTATGCGAGTATAGGGCAACGAAAAGAGCTAAAAGAGGGCAGGTCATAATGCTAGAAAACCTCGGCGACACTGCCCTGGCTGGTCAGCTCTGTGGCTTGGTGGCCCTGGTGATATGCGTAGTCGCCTTTGCCAGCAAAAACGATGATCGCCTATTGGTATTACTGATTTCCGCCAATGTGGCGTTTGTCTTGCAGTTCGTATTTTTTGAAAGCTGGACAGCTGCTGTGCTGACCTTGCTGGTGATTGTGCGGATTGTGTTGGCCCGTCGTTATATGGGGAGTAAAACGGTGATGGTCGGCGTACTGCTGGCCAGCGGCGTCGCTGCTACTTTTACTTGGCAAAGCTGGGTAGACTTTTTACCCATTGCTGCCATGGTGCTCGGTACCTTTGGTATGTTTCTGCTGCGTGGGATATCGATGCGGGTGTTTTTAGGTTTAGCGGCCACGCTATGGATGTTGAACAATTTATTAATTGGCTCTATTGGCGGCACCCTTGCAGAAGGGCTAATCGTAGTGACCAATATCATCACTATCATTCGTTTAGCGCGGGCAAAACGTAAATATCCCGATTTGTTCGAAGATCCGGAAGTGCTTGAGGTGATTACTAATAATGACCGTTCAAGCTAGCCTGCGGATGCCAGTCTGTTCAGTTTTAACCACCAGCCACTGTCAATGAGCCCCTTGAGCTTGCAACGTTAATATCGGGCGTTACTGCTATGCTGATAGATTGCTAGTGCCGAAGCGAGGAGCGCGATGATGGCAGGTGGATGGGCGAAAGATGGCGCCGAACAAGAGCAGATGGAGAGCACGCTGGAGGATGCGGTGCAGCGTGCGCGTAGCCAATTGCCCCGCGGCGAAAGTCTTGAAAATTGTGAGGAGTGTGGCGACCCCATTCCCGAAGCGCGCCGCAAGGCTATTCCTGGTGTCCGGCTGTGTGTGGTATGCCAGGGTGAGCTAGACAAAAAACAGTCGAGCTTCAGTGGCTATAACCGCCGCGGCAGTAAAGATAGTCAGCTACGTTAAGGCTGGTGAGCCTGAATAACTAGCTTGGCTGGCTTGCCAGTCGACGATGGCGCTGCTGGTGACTTAGATAGATTAAGCCGATAGCACCTATGAGCAGCGCCATCGCAATGTAGCGTGACGCATCTAACGGTCGCACTGCATTGCTTAACCAGCCGAAATGATCAATCAGTAGGCTCATCAATAGTTGGCCAGAAATGACCGCTACTGTGGCCGCTGCGGTGCCTACTCGGGGTACGGCAAACACAATTGCCAACATATAGACCACGCCAAACAGCGCGCCGGTTAGCTGCCATTTCGGTACGCTGAAGAGCGTCGCTTGCTGTGCTGGCTCAAAAAAGAACATCAATAAAAAGGTCAGGACGGCGCCGATCACAAAGGTCAGCCAAGAACTCTCGATGACGCCTGCTTTTGCACCCAAACGGCCATTGATGGAGGACTGAGCTGCCAGTACCGCACCGCCGACGAGCAGTAAGATAAAGATAAGAGGGAGTAGCATGGTTTAGCTCCTGAATACGTTAGCCGTTACATTAACCACAGAGCGGCAAGAATCATCGCTAAGGCACCAATACGGTAGCCGTCGACTTTACGCTGCTCGCTTCCCAGCCAGCCAAAGTGGTCGATAGCGACGCTGGCCGCTACTTGACCGCACAAAATCCCCACCATCGTCATACCAACCCCCACCAGCGGCGTCGCAAGCGTTAACACAATGACATAGACCGGGCCTAAGATGCCGCCCGTCAGTAGCCAGCGCGGCTGCTTAAAAAGGGCTCCCAGCTGTCGCTTAGGCGCAAACACCAGTGCTAGCGAGAGCAGTAGCGCGCCCACCATAAAAATCGACAAGGTGGCCGATAAATGGCCAACCTGCTCACCAAGAGGGCCTAGCAAACCGGCTTCGACCGATAGCCCCATCCCGGCGATTAGCACGCCGAGCAGAATAAGTGCGTGACGCATAGGTGGCTCCGCTAAGTAAAAGAAGCGCGTACTGTAGAGAGTTAGCGTTATTGCTACAATGCGTCAAAACAGCAAAGGACTATTGCATTTTGGACAACTCGCTTCGCCTGTTAGCGCTGCGCCTTTTTGTGCGAGTGGCCTCAAGCGGCAGCTTTGCTGAAGCCGCGCGCTACTTTGATTTACCGGCCTCTTCGGTCTCGCGGCACATTGCAGGGTTGGAGCGTTCGCTAGGCCAGCGGTTGCTCTACCGCCATACGCGAGCGGTAAGGCTGAGCGATGCTGGTGAGCGCTACTATCGGGAGGTAAGAAGCATATTAGAAAGCTTGGATGCCGCTACCGAGCAGGTGATCAGCGGCGCTAAACAACCTCTGGGATTGCTGCGTCTTAATGCACCTGTGGCATTTGGGCGTCGGCATATCGCGCCTTTATTGGCTAGTTTTCAGCAGGCAAACCCGGCCGTGGAAGTAGAGCTAACGTTGAGCGATGCCTTTATCGACCCGGTACAAGAAGGCGCCGATGTCGTAATACGTGTGGGGTCGCTGGGGGATTCAAGCCTGGTGGCCCGGCAACTGGCAACCCAGCGCTTTGTCGCTTGCGCTTCCCCCGGGTATTTAGCGCAGCGCTGTGAGCCTCAACATCCTGAACAATTGAGTGACCATAACTGCTTAGTTTATAAAGGAACACGCGGCGTTCAGCCTTGGTATTTCCAGGGGGCTGGTGATCCCCAAGCGCAGCGTTATTCGGTAAAAGGCAATTTGCATAGCAACAATGCCGAGAGCCTTGTGGAAGCCGCTCTGCAAGGACAAGGTATTGTGCTATTCCCCACATGGTTGCTATTCGATGCGCTGCGCGATGGTGGCCTAACGCCCATTCTAGAAACCTATGAAGCCTTAGGTGAAGCGACGCGAGAAGGAATTCATGTTATCTACCCCGAAAACCGCCTGCGCTCGCAGAAAGTGGCCGCCTTTTTAGAGTATTTGTTCGCGGAAATTGGCGAACGGCCCTATTGGGATCACCATTAATAACGATGACGATAGTCCCCTTATTAACTTTTAACCGTTACTCTCTGATAATCAACGTCTTAAAGCCCCCTATTCGGGCCTGAATATATGCAACGTTTTGGTGAGGATTGGCCTGTGGAGATTGATCAACATTACCGCGCGCTCAGCGTCGACACTCTGTCCCAGCGGCTTGGGAGTGTTGAAGCGGTGGCTAGTCGAGTGGGCGGAGAACCCGCTAGCTGGGAGGTTCGCGAGGTGGGTGACGGCAACCTGAACCTGGTGTTTATCGTCTCCGGTGACGTAGGCAGTGTCGTGGTTAAGCAGGCGCTTCCCTATGTACGCATGGTGGGCGAAAGCTGGCCACTACCGATTTATCGCGCCCACTTTGAATACTATGCGCTGGTTCGACAGGCAAAGCGCGCGCCCGGCATTGCCCCTGAGGTGTACTACTTCGACAAACCCCAGGCGCTATTTGTGATGGAGTACCTGCACCCACACACGATTCTGCGCCGCAAGTTAATCAACGGTGAGCGAGTTGCCCAACTTGGCGAAATCATCGGCCAATTCTGCGCACGCACCGCGTTTCGCGGCTCGGAGCTTTCGCTGAGCAGCCCGGAGAAAAAAGCGGACGTAGGATTGTTCTCAGGCAATGTGGCAATTCCCGCCATCACCGAGTCGCTGGTGTTTACCGACCCCTATTATGGCGCCGAAATGAACCACCACACCCCGGAACTTTCGCCGGTAGTGGACGAGCTGCGCCGCAGTGCGCGTCTGAAAGCCAAGGTGCAGCGGCTGTTGATGAAGTTCACCTCGAACACCGAAACCATGCTGCACGGTGATCTGCACTCCGGCTCGATTATGGCCACGGATACTGACGTGCGGGTCATTGACCCTGAGTTCTCCCAATACGGTCCAATGGCCTTTGACTTGGGCATGGCGGTGGCCAACTTCCTGATGGCCTATTTCAGCCAGCCCGCTCATCGCCTAGAAGATGAGCTTGAGGCTTATCAGGCGTGGATATTGGAGGTGATCGAAGCCTGCTTTACCCATTTTGATGCCGATTTTCGCCACCTTTGGCAAACCGAGCGGACTGGTATTCTATTTCCCAAGTCGCTGTTTGAAGAGCAAGGCAATAGCGCAGACGACGCCTGCGATGCGCTGCTTGAAGAGATCCGCCTGGATGCGCTGGCCTACTGCGGTATCGAAATGCACCGCCGGGTGTTATCTCTGGCCCACAACGCCGACTTTGAAGAGATTAAAGACACCGCGCTACGCGCCAAGCTTGAAGCGCGCAATGTGCTGATGGGACAAACGCTGATCATGGAGCCGGAAGCCTACTGTGACCTGAATGCGCTGGCGGATTTAGCCAGGGCGTATAACCAGCAAGAGGTGTTGTAAACGGTTTACAGGAGAGTTAGAACGAGCAGGCAGGGCCGGGACAAACCTACACGGGGGCGCTGTGACCCCATCCCTGGGCGCTACTTTCGCCATCCATGGCGAAAGACCCCCGCTACGGTTTGTCCCGGCCCAGGCTAAGTTTTTCCTATAGCCGAGCTATTTAAAGCTGATCCAAACGATCAAACTTCCCGGCGATATCGCTTTCGGTCCAGTGGGGCACCCAGCCTTCCACGTTATCGAAGAAACGTAGCGCGGTGAATTCCGGCGCTGGGCCCATATCGAACCAGTGGGGCGTATTGGCAGGCACGCTGATTAGGTCATTGCGAGAACACAGGACCTGATACACCTTGTCATCGATGTGCAGGCAGAACAGCCCCTGGCCTTTAACGAAGAAACGCACTTCATCTTCGTGGTGGCGATGCTCGTTTAAGAACTTCTGCCGCATGGCGTCCTTCTCTGGGTGCGTGGGCACCATGTGCAGCACATCGACGGTCTGATAGCCGCCCTTAGCTTTGACCCGGTCAATATCTTCCTGGTAAAGCGCCAAAATATCTTCCTGGGTGGCATCGTCAGCAATCTCGCCCGGCGCTGCCCAGCGCTCAAACAGCACACCCACCTTGTTGAGCTCAGTGGTCATTTGTTCGCCGTCAGTGGTGTCGATCAGAGCATCGTTCGGGTTTTGATCAGCAAATACTTTTAGTTGCGACATCTACAACTCTCCTTAAAAGTGACGGGCGATGAGCGTTACAGAGCGATCTCATCGAAGCGGGTGACGCATGCATGATGGGTACCGGCCTGAGTACCTTCACGTACCAGTTGCAGCGTTTGCATGCCCGCCTGCTTGGCGGCATCCAGCTCTTCGACCACATCCGACAAGAACAGCACCGCATCCGCAGGCAGGTCAAGCTCGGCAACAATACGCTGATAAGCAGTCGCCTCGCGCTTATGACCAATATGGGTATCGAAGTAGCCGCTAAACAGCGGGGTTAAATCGCCCTCATCGCTGTAGCCGAATAGCAGTTTTTGGGCCTGTACGGAGCCTGACGAATAAACGTAAAGGGCTTTGCCTGCCTCTTTCCACTGGTGCAATGCAGGTGCTACATCGCTATATAGGTGACCTTTAAAATCGCCACGCTGGTAGCCGTCGGCCCATACCATGCCCTGCAGTGCTTTCAGCGGGGTGACTTTTTGGTCGGTTTCGATCCAGTGCAGCAACTCAGTAATGACAGCTTCCAGCGTGGCATCAGGGTCACCCATTTCGCTGCGCACGGCGTCGATCTGCTCGGCGACGGCTGGGATTTCTGCGTTAGCGCGTAGAAACTCAGGTAACTTATTGTGGGCGTAGGGAAACAGCACCTTATGGACGAAGTTAATATCCGTGGTGGTGCCTTCAATATCGGTCACAATGGCGCGAACAGTTGGGTTACTCATTTAAGGCTACTCATTTAAGGCTACTCATTTAAGACTGCTCATTTAAGACTGCTCATTTAAGACCAGCGACTCTCTTCAAGAACACAGGCTAGTAAAAACTCAATCGCTTCCAAGTGGCGTCGGCAGCTGGCAATGCTGTCGCCTAAGGCATAAATGCCGTGCCCCGCGACCAAAAAGCCCCAGGGCATCGGCCAGCCGAGGCGCACATGCTCGGCTAGCTCTTCCATATCCTGGGAGTTGGGCACGACAGGCAAATGGATGGAGGCATCGTGAGTAACGTTTCCCTGTAGCGCTTTTTGCATCTCGAAACCGCTTAGCTCGACACCCTCTGGAAAGCGCCGCGACAGCACCGTGCTGGCCACGGTGTGAGTGTGGAGTACGCAGTTAATCGAAGCGTCTAAGCGATAGAGCGCGGCATGCAGATCACTCTCCGCGCTCGGCTTACCATCGCCTGATAGCACCTTGCCATCCAGGTCACACAGCAATAGGTCATCAGCCTGAATATGGGTTTTATCCCGGCCAGAGGCGGTGACTAGGTAGCCCGCCTCGGTGCGGGCGGAAAAATTACCGCCGGTAGCAGGCGTCCAGCCTTGCTGCGCCGCCCATGAAATGGCGGCCAGCAGTTCAGTTTGTAGCGTCATCATAAGGTCTGCGTCGCCTCTTCTATTGGCGGCCATTCTATATGATAAGCTTCGCGGCTGATAAGCCGTGTAGCTGTTCCGATTAAGTGCCCAAGGAGTCCATCGATGCCTCAACTTCAGTCACGCAGTTTGCGGGTCCATGCCGATACGCTTGAGTACTTGGATCAAACTCAGTTGCCGCAAGCTGAAAAGTGGGTGCCCTGTGACTCTCCCGAGGCGTGGCAGGGGGCGGTTAAGAACTTAGCCATTCGTGGCGCACCACTGATTGGTTTGAGCGCCGCTTTCGTGCTGGCGCAGTACGCCGCGCGCCATCCAGAACACGATTGGCAGGAAGTCAGCGATCGCCTGCGCGCCACACGTCCGACAGCCGTCAATCTAATGTACTGCCTGGATGCCATGGAAGCCTGCTTTGAGCAAGGCGCCAATGCTCTAGCCGAGCGCGCCGCCGTGCTGTTTGCAGAGGATCGTGCGCTGTGCCAACAAATGGCCGAACGGGGCGCTGACTTGCTGAAAACGGGTGATCGTGTGCTCACCCACTGCAACACCGGGGCGCTGGCCACCGCGGGGGTGGGCACCGCGATTGGCGCGCTGGCGGTGGCCAAACAGCGTGGCGTAGACCTTCATGTGTATGTGGATGAAACCCGCCCGCTGCTGCAAGGTGGCCGCTTAACCGCCTGGGAAATGGCTGATCTGGGTATTCCCTACCAGTTAATTACCGACAGCATGGCCGCGAGCCTGATGGCGTTAGGCAAGGTGGATAAAGTGATGGTTGGCGCTGACCGTATCTGCGCCAACGGCGACTTCGCCAATAAAGTGGGCACTTACATGCTGGCGGTAATCGCTCACTACCACCAGGTGCCGTTCTATGTGGTGGCCCCCTACACTACGGTTGATCCCGCCTGCGCCACCGGTGCGGACATTCCTATTGAACAACGTGATCCCGCTGAGGTGCGCGGCGCCGCAGGTGCTTTTGGTGAGGTAATTTGGGCACCCGACAACGCCCCGGTATGGAACCCCGCTTTTGATGTCACTCCCGCCAAACTCGTGACGGCTTGGGTATTGGATACCGGCGTATTTGATGCCGCCGCGATCGCACGCGGTGAACACTGCCAGGGGCGGAGCGAAAAGTAGGAGCGAAAGTTAATCGTTAGCCCAATAGCGTGAGCTCGTAGACATGGCGGATACGCTGACCATCCCAGTCATACCCGAGATGACGCCCTTGCCTTGTCGCAGAGAGCACGGGAGGTCGTAGCACAGCGGCACATTCTCCCTCCGGGTCTCGAACGCTGGGGTAAACGATACCGTCCGTTTGTTCCTCCCAGGCTTTTCTCCCCAAGGTTTTTCCGGCTACCCAGCTATCCGGCGTGAGAAGCGCTTGGGCAGCATCCTGCCCACGTAAATCAAGTAGTTGGCCCGTTAAATCCGACAGATAAACACGTTGCTGAAGCATCATGGGCGGTTCGTTTGACTCCCCCATAAAGCGTTCTGCGTGGTAAACGGTTTCGGCAATGGCGGTGGCTTCGGTGAGTGCGCAGTAGTAAGCACCAAAAGTGCCATCGCTAAAACGCGAACCGGTAGCGGGGAAGTGGCAGAAGGCAGCCATGACTGGCGTCCAGCCGGGGCCGTAGCGGCGATCGTCATCGCGGACTAGATGGATGGCTCCCGCTTCCTCACGAAGCCTTGCGGAGGTTTCACCCTCCAATTCATTGAGTAAGTCCCAGTCATCAGCGTTGCAATTGACGCCTTCGAATAAATCAATGGGAGGAAAACGCGAGGGGATAACGCGGTAACTGGGTCGCCACGTGACATTACTCAGCGGGAATGTCATGCATGGCCTCCACCACGCGCTGCATCTAAATGCTGGCGAACAACGTAGAGGTCTGAGACTTGCCCATTTAACAGACGCTCCATTGGCGAGTGACCGGCGAAAAGAGGGTTGCTGTTGGATCTCTGCAACCAACTGTTGGCCGCTTCTTTGTTGGGCAACAGTATATGCAGTGCTTTGTAGATGCCGAGAATCAACGACATCCGTTCTAGATGATTAGCATCCAGGCGGGCATTCTCTGGTGCCTGCTTCCAACGCCGATAGGTGGAATCAGGTACTCCCAATAGAAGAGCGGCTTCACTCTCTTTCAACCCCCAGCTGTGTGAAATGCTGGGGTAGGTGCGCATCGCTGCGGCCCCCATTTCGCGACGCTTGCCGGCTGTTTTGTGCTGAATAGCCATCTATTTCCCTCCTCACTTATGGATAGATTACGCCAAGTGAGCGATTTTTGAAAATAGCGACCATTTGAGCTTTTTGAGGGCGCGCCGGTTCAGCTGTTTTGCTCGGTTTCTTGATGCGCCAGAATAACGTCCAGAAAGCCCTCGCCGTAATCTGCCAACTTGCGCGCGCCGATGCCTGAAATCGCGCCCAGGGCTTCCATGCTCTGGGGTTTCTGCTCGACCAGTTCGGCCAGGGTGGCGTCATGGAAGATCACATAGGCTGGCACGCCCTGGGCTTCGGCCAGTTCACGGCGGTGCTGGCGTAGAGCTTCCCACAGCGGGCCGTGGCCCTGGGGGGCAGAGGCGCCTTTGTTTCCTCGTCGAGTGGCCTTGGTCTTGAGGGGTTTGCGCAGGGTGAGTGTCTGCTCGCCGCGCAGCACCGGCTTGGCATTGGCGGTGAGCTTAATGCCGCCATGCCCCTCCATATCCACGCTCAAAAAACCGCTGGCAATCAGTTGGCGAAAGAGCGCTTTCCATTCTCTGGCCGTGAGGTCTTTGCCGATGCCGAAGGTGCTGAGGCGGTCGTGGCCAAAGCGGGCGATACGTTCATTGCTTTTGCCTAGCAGCACATCCACCAGGTAGGTCACGCCGAAGCGCTGCTCGGTGCGGTAGACGCACGACAGTGCCTTTTGCGCCGCCACGGTGGCCTCCCAGGTCTCGGGCGGGGTCAGGCAGTTATCGCAGTTGCCGCAAGGGGCGTCCAGGTGATCGCCAAAGTAGTGCAAAAGCGCCTGGCGGCGGCAGCTGATGATCTCGCACAGCCCCAGCATGGCGTCGAGCTTCTGCTGTTCGATGCGCTTTTGCTGGTCGGCGGCGCTGGAGTCCTGCTGCATCTGGCGCAGCGTGATCACGTCCTGAAGCCCATAGGCCATCCAGGCATCGGCAGGCAGGCCATCACGCCCGGCGCGGCCCGTCTCCTGGTAATAGGCTTCGATACTTTTAGGCAAATTGAGGTGCGCCACAAAGCGCACGTCCGGCTTGTCGATGCCCATGCCAAAGGCGATGGTGGCGACGACCACCACGCCATCTTCACGTAGAAAGCGGGTCTGATGCTGCTGGCGCTGCTCGGGGGGAAGCCCTGCGTGGTAGGGCAGTGCAGTCAGCCCCTGACGCTCCAGCCAGGCGGCGGTCTCCTCCACCTTGCGCCGGGAAAGGCAGTAGACGATACCCGCCTCGCCGTCGTGGCGTTCGCGGATAAAGCGCAGCAGCTGTTCCTTGGCGTTACCCTGATTCTCGGCGATATGGTAGCGGATGTTGGGGCGGTCAAAGCCGCTGTTGTAGAGCGCCGCCTCCTGGAGCTGTAAATGCTCCATGATATCGCCCCGGGTAGGCACATCGGCAGTGGCGGTGAGGGCGATGCGCGGCACTTGGGGAAAGCGTTGGTGTAGCTGGGAGAGCTGTCGATACTCGGGGCGGAAATCGTGGCCCCACTGGGAGACGCAGTGGGCCTCATCAATGGCGAACAGCGCAATCCGGGGCTGCTCCAGCAGCCTCTGCATACGCGCCGTGGCCAACCGCTCGGGCGCGACATATAAAAGATCCAGCTCGCCTGCCCGTAGCCGATTCTCTACCTCGACTGCCGCGTGATAATCGAGGCTGGAGTTGAGATAAGCCGCCCTGACCCCGTTCTGTTCCAGTGCCGCTACCTGATCCTGCATCAGCGCAATCAGTGGCGAGACCACAATCGCGGTGCCTTCGCGCAGCAGTGCCGGGATCTGATAACACAGCGACTTGCCTCCGCCGGTAGGCATCAGCACCAGCGCATCACCTCCGGCGATCACATGCTCAATGATAGCCTGCTGCGGGCCGCGAAAGCTGTCGTAGCCAAATACTTCCTGCAGTACCTTGAGGGCTGCCGGGTGAGGGTCGCCATGCATCAATGCTCTCCTTGTCTCGTGCTAGAGAGCAAATTGTCGCACGAAAACTTAAGGGAGTTGGCCTAGCGAATCCCCGCCCGTAAAAATGATTGTACGAACTGGCGTTGGAACAGCAGAAAGGCGACCAGCAGCGGGGCGATACTGAGCAGGGTGGCGGCGCTGACGGTCGCCCAGTTAACGCCGGTTTCGGGTGCTGAAAAGACCCCTAACCCTACCGTGAGCGGGCGGCTCTCTACCGAGTTGGTGACCACTAATGGCCAGATAAAGTTGTTCCAGTGGTGGCTAATCGAGACCAGCCCGTAAGCCAAATAGGTGGGCTTGGCGAGCGGTACGTACACCTTCCACAAAATTTCCAGCCAGTTGCAGCCTTCGATGCGGGCGGCGTCTTCCAGCTCCCGGGGGATGGTTTTAAAGGTTTGGCGAAGCAGAAAAATACCCAGGGCGCTGGCTACATAGGGCAGGCCAATCCCGGTGATGGTGTTGATCAGCCCCAGTTCACTGGCGATGCGGTAGTTCTCGACAATCAGCACTTCGGGGAACACAAACAGTTGAATCAGCACCAGCATAAATAGAACGTTCTTGCCGGGAATCGGGAAGCGCGCAAAGGCAAACGCCGCCAGGGTGCAGACCACAAACTGACCGATCACTACCCCTGTCACCAGCGCAAAGGTGTTCAGGTAGTAGCGAGCAAAGGGCGCTTGCGACCAGGCGTTGGCAAAGTTCTCCAGCGTCAGCGGGGCGAAAAGTTCGAAATTCACCATAAACTCGCTGGGGTGGAAGGCGGCCCAAAAGGCATACAGCAGCGGAAAAATCCAAATAATCGCCAGCAGCCACGCGGCCACGGTTTCCAGTGATGGAATGGAGACGAAACGGGCGCGGGGGGCATAGGGTGTTATCGTATTCATTGGTAGTGCGTCCTACGATCTAGAATCGTGAACTTAAGCGTGGCAACGACTGCGAGGACTAGCAGAATAACCACCGTAATGGTGGCCGCGGTGGTGCGGTCAAAAAATGAAAACGCGTTCTCATAGACGTAATAGAGCAGCAGGTTCGTCGCGTTGTTGGGCCCGCCCTTGGTCAAAATAAACAGGTGATCGACGACTCTTACCGCATTGATCAAGGCGTTAATCAGCACAAACAGCGTGGTGGGCATCAGCAGTGGGAAGGTAACTCGCCAGAAGAAGCTCCAGCGGCTGGTGCCCTCAAGGTCAGACGCCTCTTTAAATTCAGGTGCAATGCCTTGCAGCGCGGCGAGGTAGAAAATCATAAAAAAGCCCGCTTCTTTCCATACCGACATCACGATCACTGATCCCAGCGCCACGCTTGGGTCGCCGAGCCAATTCACGCCCGAAAAACCTAACGCGCCAAGCAGTTTATTGAATAGGCCAATCTGAGGGGCGTAGAAAAACATCCAAATATTGGCAGCGGCGATCATGGGCAGGATGGTCGGGGTAAAGTAGGCCATGCGAACAACGCCGCGTCCGCGCAGTCTTCCGTTAACAAATAGCGCCATGCACAGTGCCAGCGCGATAGAAGTTGGAATCGTACCAACGGCGTAGATTAAGTTGTTACGCGCTACTTTCCAAAATGTCGGGTCATCGAACAACACCTGATAGTTTTCAAGCCCTACGAACTCAGTGGGTGCGCCGCGAAAGCCAGGTAAAAACAGGCTGTTGATCACCGTCGCGATGGTGGGCAGGTAAGCGAAAGTGGCCAGCAGTATGGCGGCGGGCAGCAGCAGAAGCGCGCCATAGAGCTGCATTTTGCGGTGGTCGGTGAAGGGCATAGTTAAATACCGCACGCTGGAAAAGCCGGGGCATGCCCCGGCGAACAGGAAAAAATATGACGATTAGCGAGCGTAGCGGCGCAGCACGCCATCGGCTTCTTGCTGCGCTTGGCTAAGCGCTTCTTCCGGTGACATCTGGCCAGTTAACGCGGCTTGTACGGCGTTATCCAAAGCACGACGCACGCGGCCACCCTGATACGTGGAAAGCTCAGCTGTGCCATGTTCAAGCTGGTCGCGAGCCACGGCTGCGGGCGCGAACTCTTCCACATAGCTTTTCAGTGCATCGGTTTCATAAGCGGCGGGGCTAACGCCCATATAGCCGGTTTCAATTGACCAGGCCGCGGCGCGCTCGGGGTCGGTCATCCAGCGGATAAAGGTCATCGCTGCGCGTTGCTCTTCTTCGCTGGCATCTTCAAAAATGTAGAAGTTGCCGCCGCCGGTGGGGCTGCCGCGCTGGGTTTTCATCGGCAGCATGGCAACGCCAAAGTCGAAATCAGCTTCGCTACGCACGGCCGTTAGGTTGCCCGTGGTGTGCCACATCATCGCCGTAGACTGCTCAATAAAGTTTTGGCGCAGCGTGCCCCACTCGATGGTGCCATCGGGCATGGCGTCGTGCTCAGTGGCCAGCGACACCCAGTACTCCAGTGCTTCAATAGCAGCGGGATCATCAAAGTAGACCTCAGTACCATCTTCGCTCATCAGGCGATGGCCATTCTGAAACGCGAAGGCCTGGAACATCCAGTAGGGGTAGCCAGTGGAAGGCACCATCACGCCCCACTGCTCGCCGCCAGATGCTTCGCGCACGGTGGCGGCCATTTCGGCCATCTCTTCCCAGTTCTCAGGGGGTGTTTCGGGGTCTAGGCCTGCCGCTTCAAAGGCATCTTTGTTCCAGAACAGCACGATGGTGGAGCGCTGGAAGGGAATGCCGTAGGTTTTGCCATCCAGCTGGCCGTTTTCCATCAAGCCAGGGTAAAAGCTGTCGAGCCACTCTTGCTCTTCATCGGTTTCGATTAGGTTATCAAAGGCCACAATGGCGTTTTGCTCAATCAGCTCATAAAGGTCGATTGAGAAAAGGACAGACAGTTGCGGCGTATCGCCAGCCTCGATGGCGGACATCGCCCGCACGCGGGTGTCGTCATAGTTGCCGGCGTAGATCGCTTCCACGTTGATATCCGGGTGTTCACTTTCGAACTCCTCTACCAGATTATCCACCACGTCGGTGAGCGCACCGCCCACCGACACTGGGTAGTACATGGTGAGATCGACGCTATCAGCGTTGACCTGGGCGGCATTCAACAAGCCCGCTGCCAGGGCCGTCATCGCAAAAGGGATCCGCGAACGCATAAGAGACTCCACAAGTGTCAGGACTGAATCAAGGTTGAAAAGCGATCAGTGTTGGAAAGAGCCCACCGCCGGTGGACGAGGAATGCTGCGGATTGGCGGAGCGAAATCGCTTAGTGGCATATCATCGCGCCGTAGGCCGTTAGCATCGAAAAGGTGTATGTTCTTGGACGCCCAAAAGAGGCTGCATGGCTGGCCAGTCAATAGTGGTTTGCCGCTTAGTCGAACGCGTAGGGTATGCGAGCCCACCTCGACATAGGCGATGGTATCTGCCCCCAAGTACTCTTCACTTAATACCTTGGCGGGTACGCCTGGCGACGCTGCGGACCTAAGCTCAATATCTTCTGGGCGCACGCCCAGGTGTCCACCGGCGGCTTCCATTGGTGCCACTGGCGTGCTCGGCTCACCTTCGATGACGGCACCAGTCTCACCGGCCACCAACGGCAGCAGATTCATCGCTGGACTACCGATAAAGCTTGCGGCAAAGGCGCTGGCGGGGCGGTTATAAAGTTCGTCGGGCGTACCGTCCTGCACGATTTTGCCGTGCTGCATCAGAATGACGCGATCACCCATACTCATGGCCTCAACTTGATCGTGGGTGACGTAAATCACCGTCATATTTAGGCGACTTTGCAACGCTTTGATTTCTCTGCGCATATCGCTTCGCAGCCGCGCATCCAGATTGGAGAGCGGCTCATCCATTAAGCAAATGGGGTGTTCGGAGATAATTGAGCGCGCCAACGCCACTCGCTGTCGCTGGCCACCGGAGAGTTGGGCAGGTTTGCGGGTCAGGTAATCGGTGAGATCGACCAGCTCGGCGACCTTGGCGAGCCGTTCGCGCTGTTCGGCTTTGGGTACTTTACGACTGCGCAGGCCAAACACGATGTTGTCGGCAACACTTAAATGCGGGAACAGTGCATAGGACTGAAACACCATGCTCAGCCCACGGTCACCGGGCGGCAGGCGTGTCACATCACGCTCACCAATATAGATATGCCCGCCGCTGGCCTCTTCCAAGCCTGCGATCATACGCAGCGTAGTAGATTTGCCGCAGCCCGAAGGGCCTAGCAGAATGACAAATTGCCCAGGCGTGACGTCGAAGGAGATATCATCGACGGCAGCGGTCGCGTCCCAACGTTTGGTGACGCGTTCCAGGCGGATACGCGATTGGTTTGACATAGCACACACATCACCGGCTGTTGGTTGTTATTGGTTCAGCTTGTGTTGAAGGTGTTGCCGTTGTATGACACTTACATGGATCGTTTATGACAGCCGCTGTGTCAAGCAGAAAATCATTTGGCGACTTTAATGCCATAGCGCTGAAGCCTACGCACCACGCTGGATTGGCTGATGCCCAGCCGCTCGGCGATGGCATAGGTACTGGGGAGTGTGTGGCATAGCGCTTGTAGCGCTTCACGCTCTAAGCGTTCGAGGTACTGTTTCAGGTTTTCTTCCGGCGCAAGTGGTGCTACCAGCAGTGCGGGGGAGCCACTCGGCAAGCTGTCGGCTCGCTGTTCGCTATGGGCCTGTGGGGTGGGGGCTTCAATTTGATCGTTGGAACTTGAGAGCCAGGCCCGCTCCAGCCAGTTTTCAAGCTCGCGAACATTTCCTGGCCAGTCGCTGCCCATGAGGGTCGACCACACCTGATTGCCGAGAATTTTTTGCCGTCCATAACGCTGATTCAGCCGTTTTAAGCACGCTTCGACCAGGTCGGGGATATCCTCGCGGCGGTCTCGGAGCGGCGGTAGGGTGACTGGAATCACGTTGAGACGGTAGTAAAGATCCAAGCGAAATAGCCCGGCTTCCACCTGTTTGCCCAGGTCCTGATTGGTCGCCACCACTAAGCGGAAATCGACCCGGCGCGAACGCGTATCGCCCAAGCGGGTCAGGCTGCCATCCTGAATGACTTTGAGCAGCTTGGTTTGCATCAGTAGCGGCAGCTCGCCGATTTCATCAAGGAACAGCGTGCCCCCTTCAGCCTGCTCCAATAAACCAGCTTTACCTTGCCGCGCCGCGCCGCTAAACGCGCCGGGCTGATAGCCAAACATCTCGGACTCGAACAGGTTTTCAGGAATCGCCGCGCAATTGACGTCGATAAAAGGGCCGTTATGGCGCTGACTCCAGCGATGTAGCTGCTTGGCAAAAGCGGTCTTGCCCACGCCGGACTCCCCCAGCATCAGCACATTGGCGTCTGAAGGGGCGACCCGCTTGAGCAGTAGGGCAATTTCCCGCATCACATGGCTTCTGACCTGCAGGTTATCCAGGGCGTCATCCAACGCCTGCTCTTCGGCATCCGGCGCGGCATGGCTGCGCTTTAAGTGTTCGCTAAAGCGTTTTTGGAGCAGCGCGTATTCGTCTTGCAGCAACTGGAGGTCGGTTAAATCTCGCGAGCGACTGATAATGCGTTCCAGCTTGCCATTCACGAACACTGGATAGGCTTCTGCAATGACGCGGCGGCCTGTGCCTGTGATTTGCATCAATTGCGCAGGCCGACGGGTACGCATGACTTCCATGGTAATGGAGGGCTTCAATACCCCAGCCGCCTGTAGCTGTTGGACGCTGCTGGAAAGCAGCTCTTCACGCGATACTCCATAAACCGCTTCGGCACCTGGGCTGACATCCACGATCTGCCCATCGCCACTGACGATAAAGAAGTGGTCGTTGGCGGTTTCTACGATGGTTTGCAGTACGTGCTTGTCTATTTCACTCATTGTGTGTCTCTCACGCCAGCCAGCCTTGCCTAGGCGATTCATAAATGAATGATTGATTCATTTATGAATCGTTGGTGTGCTTGTTTGATGCATTTTTGCATCGTTTTGCCCGTTATCCTACCTGTTTATCGCTAGCGCAGGGTTGGCACGTTCTGTGCAATGTCTTAGAAGACAAAAAACCCAAGAAGACAAAGAACTCAACTAGGCAGCATGGATCAGCCGTGCCTCAACGCCACAATAAATCCAAGGAGATAACGATGTCAGAGTTTAATCAGCCGCTGGGCGGCAACACCATGCCGCGCTTTGCAGGTCCCGCCACCATGATGCGCCTGCCGACGCAAGAGAACGCCCAAGGGCTGGATGCTGCCTTTATTGGCATCCCCATGGATATCGGTACCTCGAACCGCCCCGGCACGCGCCTTGGGCCGCGGCAGATTCGCGATGAGTCGCGCATGCTTCGCCCCTACAATATGGCCACCGGCGCCGCGCCTTTTGAAAGCCTCCAGGTAGCCGATATCGGCGACGTACCGATCAATACGTTCCATCTGCCGAAAAGCGTCGACATTATCACGGCCTTTTACGACGACGTGTTAAAGCATGACTGCATTCCGCTGACGCTAGGCGGCGAGCACACGCTGACGCTACCGATTCTGCGCGCGATGGCCAAAAAGCACGGCCCGGTGGGGTTGATCCATATCGACGCCCACGCCGATGTGAACGAGCATATGTTTGGCGAGCCGATTGCCCACGGTACGCCGTTTCGTCGTGCCCAGGAGGAGGGGCTGCTGGCCCATAACAAAGTCGTGCAAATCGGTCTGCGCGGGACCGGTTACGCCCCTGAGGACTTTGACTGGTGTCGCGAGCAGGGCTTCCGTGTGGTGCAGGCTGAGGAGTGCTGGCATCGCTCGCTGACACCGCTGATGGCCGAAGTGCGTGAACAGATGGGCGATATCCCGGTGTATATCAGTTTCGATATCGATGGACTGGACCCCTCGGTCGCGCCCGGCACCGGCACGGTGGAAATGGGCGGCCTGACCTCTGCCCAAGGGCTTGAGATTGTTCGCGGCGCGGCGGGGTTGAACATCGTCGGCGGTGACTTGGTTGAAGTATCGCCCCCCTATGACCCCAGCGGCAACACGGCGTTGATGGGCGCCACGCTGCTGTATGAAATGCTCTGCATCCTGCCGGGCGTGAAGCGCGGCGATTAAGCCGATGGTAAGACAGTTTTGATTAAAAAAGCGCCGATCTAACAAGGCGCTAATAAAAAAGACAGATGGCAGGAAGGTCGACTTCCTGCCAGGACGCCGCTAGCCCACCTCCAATAATCACTTCCAATAGGTGAATCCTATGTCGAATAGTAACGTTAAGACCGCAATGCCGACCTCGTCGGGGCCGATCCCCCAGGCGCATTTACTGAAGTTTATAGTGCCTTCTTTAATTGGGGTTTTGCTGTTCCTCGTCCCTTTCCAATTTGGCGATACCATCAATATTGGTATGGGCCTTATGGCGGAGGGGTTGCAAACGCTATTAGGCTCAGCGCTGCCAGCTATCGCGGTAGTCGTGCTTTGTCTTTCAGTGGTAGTCACTGTTTATGCCAAGCTAGCTAACCCTGGCTGGGCCAAAAAAGGCATGTTGCACGAGATGTTTCATGTTGGGCCGCTGTGGTTGGCAATGCGTTCTTTAGGCGCTCTGTTTGCGGTGATGACCTATTTCCAGTTTGGGCCTGAGTTCGTCACTGCCTCTTTTACTGGTGGCGTCATGCTCAATGACCTTGCGCCGGTGCTCTTAACGTTCTTCTTCTTTGCCGCGCTGTTGCTACCGTTTCTGGTCGAGTTTGGCTTTATGGAGTTTATCGGCAGCATGGTACGCAAACCGTTCAGGATAATTTTTAACCTGCCGGGGCGCAGCGCCATTGATGCCACTGCCTCATGGATGGGGTCAGGTACCGTGGGTGTGCTCATTACCACGCAGCAGTATGAACAGGGCTATTACAATGGTCGCGAAGCCTCCGTCATTGCCACCAACTTCTCTGTGGTATCTATTGCCTTTGCGCTGTTAGTGACGAGCTTCGTCGATATTAACCATCTGTTTGTGCAGTTTTACACGACGGTCGTGGTGGCAGGGTTAATCGCTGCGGTCATTGTGCCGCGCATCCCACCGCTATCGCGCAAGTCCAATGATTACTATGATCCGGTCGGCTGTCAGTTAAACGAAGAACGTACCGAAAAGGTCGGCCTGTTCCGCTATAGCTTGATTCAAGCCACCAATCGCGCCGCTGGCGCTCCCGGCCCTCGCGAGCTAGCACGTTTGGCGCTGCTCAACGTGATGGATATTTTCCTAGGTTTACTACCCTTGGTGTTTGCCATTGGCACGGTGGCGCTCATTCTGGCGGAGTTTACCCCGCTGTTTACGTGGCTCTCTTACCCCATGGTACCGGTGCTGGAACTGCTGCGTATTCCAGAGGCAGAAGCGGCAGCACCCGCAACGCTGGTTGGCTTTGCCGATATGTTCCTACCAGCGGTATTAGCGACCAATATTGAAAGCGAGCTCACTCGCTTTGTGATCGCCTGTCTCTCCCTGACCCAGCTGATTTACATGTCTGAAATAGGCGCGCTGCTGCTCAAGTCGAAAATCCCCATCAAACTCTGGGAACTGGTGGCCATCTTTCTACTGCGTACCGCGATTACGCTGCCGATCATCGCCTTTATGGCCCACACGTTTTTCTTCTAAGGGGACTGTAATGAGCGTTGAAGAAGCACGTAAACAACCCGCCATGACCTGTGCAGAGCTACTCATTCGGCTGCTGCGGGAGACTTACGGGGTGAGCGCCCTGTTCGGCATCCCCGGCGTGCATACGATAGAGCTTTATCGTGGTCTGGAAGGCAGCGATGTGCAGCATATAACCCCGCGCCATGAGCAGGGCGCGGGGTTTATGGCCGACGGTTATGCCCGCGCCAGCGGCCAACCGGGGGTGTGCCTGATTATCACCGGCCCAGGCATGACCAACATTGCCACCGCCATGGGCCAAGCCCTGGCGGACTCCATCCCCATGCTGGTGATCTCCAGCGTCAACCGCCGCGATACCTTGGGCTTAGGCCAAGGGCGGCTGCACGAGCTGCCCAGCCAGCAGCAGATGATCAGCGGCGTAGCGCGGTTTAGCCACACGTTGCTGGACGCCAACACACTGCCCGAGGTGTTGGCTCGCGCCTTTGCCATTTTCAAGGGGGCGCGCCCAGGCCCGGTGCATATCGAAATCCCTATCGATCTGTTTCATGCCCCGGTGAATGTGCCAGCCAGTTGGCAAGCGCCCACGCTTTACCGCGCCGCACCTGACCCAGAAGGCTTGGCCGAGGCTGCACGCTTACTAAAAGCAGCGAAGCAGCCCCTGGTGCTATTGGGCGGCGGCTGCGTTTCAGCGCCGGAAGCCGCAAGAGCATTAGTTGAGCAACTGGATGCCCCCACGGTGACCACCATCAACGCTAAGGGGCTGCTGGGTCGTGATCACCCGCTGGACTTAGGCGCTAATGCCGCGCTGCCCGCGGTTCGTGAGCTAGCCGCTAAGGCGGATGTCATTTTGGCGATAGGGACCGAGCTGGGTGAGACTGACTATGACGTCGTTTTTGATGACGGCTTCCACCTCAACGGGACACTGATTCGGATCGATCTCGATCCCGAGCAACTGGTGCGTAACCAGCGCACCACGCTGGGCCTGGTGGGCGATGCCGGACGCAGCTTGGCGCTTCTGCTGGCGCATTTTTCGGCGCCGTTAAAGCGTCAAGGCGCTGAGAGAACGGCCGCCGCTCTGAATACCTTAGACTTGGCGAACGATCCCGCGTTTAGCGATTTCGTGCCCCTCTATGCCACGCTTGCCGACCACCTTCCCGAAGCCATTTTGGTAGGCGATTCCACCGCCCCGGTGTATGCCGGTAACCACCTGGTTAGCCAGCCTGCACCCCGCCGCTACTTCAATGCCTCTACCGGTTACGGCACCTTGGGTTACGGGTTACCCGCCGCATTGGGAGCACAGCTGGCGCGGCCTGACCTGCCGGTGGTGGCGCTGGTGGGAGATGGCGGTGTGATGTTCACGCTGTCGGAAATTGCCACCGCCGTCGAAGCCCGCCTGCCAGTCGTCATCGTTTTGTGGCACAACGCCGGTTACGAAGAGATCCGTCGTTATATGGACGCCAACGGCGTCGCGCGCTTAGGGGTGGATATTCAGGCGCCTAACTTTCTCACCTTGGCCGAAGGCTTTGGTTGCCCCGGCATGCTGGTAGAGAGCCCTGCCGAACTTGCCAACGCGCTCGACAACCGCGAGCCCAACGGGCCGCTGCTGATCGAAATTGACGCCGCTGCCTGGCAGCGTGCGTGCGCATTTTCTGAATAGGATTCCATCATGCAGTTACTCAACCAGCAGTTCATCAACAACCAGTGGGTGCCCTCAAACGGCACGCGCCTGCTCGATGTGATGAACCCTTACCGTGAAGAGCGTATTGCCCAAGTAACTGCCGGGGATGCTGCCGATGTCGATGCGGCGGTACAAGCCGCCCAACGGGCGCAGCCTGAGTGGCAGGCGTTGGGTGGTGCCGTGCGTGCAAAGTATTTGGAAGGCTTCGCCGATGCACTGGAAGCCCGCCGTGATTCGATTACCACGCTGTCGGCGACCAACAATGGCAAGCCGTTAGCGGAGGCGGAGATCGATCTAGAGGATGCCATTGCCTGCTACCGCTACTACGCCAAACAGGCTAAAGCGTTGGATGCCCGCCAGGGTGAGTTAGTGAGTGTTGAAATGGAGGGGGTTGAAGCGCGCACCTATCACGACCCCGTGGGCGTGGTGGGGCTGATTGCGCCGTGGAATTTCCCACTCGTCACCAGTGCCTGGAAGCTAGCGCCTGCTTTGGCAGCCGGTTGTACCGCGGTGCTTAAACCCTCCGAAGTGACACCGCTCCCTGAATTAGTGCTGGCAGAAATCGCCCTGAAGATTGGCCTGCCCGCGGGTGTGCTCAACCTGCTCAATGGTGACGGTGAGGGCATCGGTGCACCGCTCACCCACCATTCTGGTGTGGATAAAATCTCCTTTACCGGCAGTAACCGCGTGGGCGAAGCGGTGATGCAGGCAGCCAGCGCCCGCACCGCAAGCGTATCGCTGGAGCTAGGCGGCAAATCCCCCATTGTGGTGATGGAAGACGCCGACCCAGCCCAAGCCGCTGACTGGGTGATGGCGGGCATTTACTTCAATGCCGGACAAATCTGCTCAGCAACTTCGCGGCTATTAGTACACGAAGACGTCGCGGAAGCTCTCTATACCGCGCTTGGAGAGCGAATGGATGCGCTAACGCTAGGCGATCCGCTTGCCGAAGGCACCGACTTAGGCCCGCTGAGCAGTGCCAAACAGCGCGACGCCGTGCAACGCTATTTGGATCTGGCCGAACAGGAAAAACTGACAGTCGTGCGCGATGCGACGCACCGCACGCTGCCGACCCAGGGCTACTTCCTGGCACCGACGCTTTATCGCGACGTGCCGCTCGAGAGCCGCCTGTGGAAAGAGGAGATTTTCGGCCCGGTGCTCTGCGCCCACAGCGTGACAAGCGAAGCCGAGGCCATTCAGCTTGCCAACGACAGCAGCTTTGGCCTGGCAGCAACGGTCATCAGCGGCGATCCTGAGCGGGCAAAACGCATCGGCCGCCAGCTCAAGGCTGGCAGCATCTGGTACAACAGCGAGCAGTTGGTGTTACCCGAAACTGCCTGGGGCGGCTTCAAGCGCAGTGGCATTGGGCGTGAGCTTGGCCCCTGGGGGTTAAGTGCGTATCTCGAAGTGAAACACGTGATTGGGCCTGCCTAAAGGTCAGACTTGCGCATTAGGCATCGCATAACGCCGGGTCGATTTCCCGGCTTTGACCACCTGCCCCGGCACGTCATGGCCGATCAGGTCGGGTAGGGTGGCGGCGACTTCTAGCAGGGCATCCAGATCGACGCCGGTATCGACGCCCATGGATTCGAACATATGCACCAGATCCTCGGTGCATACGTTGCCCGTCGCACCCGGGGCGAAGGGGCAGCCGCCTAGCCCGCCTAATGAGGCATCGAAACGGGTGATACCCGCTTGCCACGCCCCCAGTGCGTTGGCCAAGCCCATTCCGCGGGTGTTGTGGAAGTGCAGCGTGAACGGCGTTTGCGGCCAGCGCTCAAGCACCGCTTCACATAATCGTTTGACCTGGGCAGGGTTGGCCATGCCGGTGGTATCGCAGAGCGTGACGCCTTGAATACCAAGGCCAATCAGCTTTTCAACAAGCGCTAATACCCGCGCCTCTGGCACCTCGCCTTCGAAGGGGCAGCCAAAGGTCGTGGAAAGCGATGCGTTGATAAACACACCGCTATCTTTACTAACATCCAAAATTGCCGCGAACTGCTCTAGCGACTGTTCCGGTGTCATTCGCAGATTGGCCAGCCCGTGGCTATTGCTGGCCGACATCACCAGATTGATCTCATCCACCTGACAGGCCAGGGCCCGCTCGGTGCCCTTGACGTTGGGCACCAGTACGGTGATATCGACCCCTTCCCGGCGCTGAATGCCGGTGACTACGTCGGCGGCATCGCGCAGGTTGGGGATCGCTTTAGGCGATGTGAACGACGTTGCTTCAATACGCCGTAGGCCAGTGGTAGAGAGCGCATCGATCCAGCGGATTTTCTCTTCCGTCGGCACAAACCGCGCTTCAATCTGCAGGCCGTCCCGTGGGGCAACTTCGTTGATCTCGATTTTGGTGGGGCAAGGTGTTACCAACTTCATGAAAACACTCCCTAAATAATGCCCGCTTGGCGCAGCTTGGCGCGGGTTTCGTGATCGATGCCCAGCTCATCCAATACGTCGTCGGTATGCTGGCCAAGAGTGGGGCCGCCGTCGCCAATTCGCCCTGGCGTAGCGCTAAGCTTGGGCAGTACGCCGGGCACTTTTAGCGGTTTGCCGTTGGGGCGAGTGAAGGTTTGAATCATCTCCCGCGCCAGATAGTGTGGATCAAAGGCGATATCTTCTGCGGTATAGGGATAGCCTGCGGGAACGCGGGCATCATCCAGGGCCTGTAGAATGGCACCCCGTGGGCGCTCTGCGGTCCACGTTTGAATCGCGGCATCAATCATTTCAGCTTGATGACTACGCCCATCGTTATGGGCCAGGGTCGGGTCGTTGGCGAGGTCGTCACGGCCAATCACGCCCATCAGGCGCTTGAAGATACTGTCGCCATTGCCAGCAATCAGCACATAATCACCGCCTTGGCAGCGGTAGGCGTTGGATGGGGTAATGCCGGGCAGGGCGCTGCCGCTGGGTTCGCGAATCTGGCCACTGGCATCGAATTCCGGCAGCAGGCTCTCCATCATCGCAAACACCGACTCATACAGCGCGACGTCGATCTCTTGGCCCAAGCCGCTGCGGTTGCGTTCCTGAAGTGCTAACAACGTGCCGATGACGGCGTAGAGCGCGGAAAGCGAGTCACCAATGCTGACGCCTACGCGTACCGAAGGCTCGCCCGGCTGGCCGGTGAGGTAACGCAGCCCGCCCATGGCTTCGCCAATCACGCCAAAACCGGGTTTATCGCGGTAAGGACCGGTTTGCCCATAGCCGGAGATATGCACCATGATCAGCCGAGGGTTGAGTGTAGAAAGCGCTTCCCAGCCCAGCCCCCAGTTGTCCAGCGTGCCGGGGCGGAAATTTTCCACCACCACGTCCGCCTCGGAGGCGAGCTTTCGCACTAAGGCCTGACCCTCTTCGCTTCTTAAATCCAGCGCCACCGAGCGCTTGTTGCGGGTTTGCACATGCCACCACAGCGAGGTGCCATCCTCTATCATTCGCCATTTGCGAAGTGGGTCGCCGGTGCCTGGCGGTTCGATTTTGATCACATCGGCACCGAATTCCCCCAGCAGTTTGGTGGCGAAAGGCCCCGCAATCAGTTGACCAAGCTCAAGCACTTTCAAGCCTTGGAGCGGAAGCTGGCGGGCTTCGGGAGCATTCATTAAGGCTTTCCTCTATTTGTCGTTATCATCATTTATTGTCAGCATGCGTGAGCCGATCCAGGGCGACAATTAGGCAATCGGTAACAAAGGGTTCGTGGTTAGCGAAGGTGTGCGTTAGCATAATCCGCCTGTCTTATGGGAGTCATGTGTCATGCGCCGCTTCGATTTTGTCACCCTCAAACTGTTTATTTCCGTAGCGGATGAAGGCCGCCTGACCGCCGCTGCCGAGCGAGAGCACTTAGCACTCGCTGCAGTGAGCAAGCGAATAAGCGACCTGGAAGCGCTGGTCGGCACGACGCTGCTGTATCGCCGTCCACGGGGTGTGGAGCTCACGCCTGCGGGCCAGGCATTTTTGCACCATGCCCGGCGCATTATGGATAACATCGAGCGCCTGCATGCGGAACTCAGCGAGTACGGCGAAGGCGTGCGCGGCCATGTGCGTATCCACTCCAATACCTCGGCGATCATTGCTTTTCTTCCCCAAGATCTCAGCGCTTTCTCCCGGCTTTATCCCGAAATTAAGATCGATCTTCAGGAGCGAGTCAGTAGCGAAATCATTGCCGCCGTCCGTGATGGATTAACCGATATCGGCATTTTTGCCGGGCATGTGGCGGCGCCTGACCTCCAGCAGCTCTCCTATCGACATGACCGACTCGTGTTAATGACGCCCATTGATCACCCCTTGGCTGAGCGTGAAAGCATCGCTTTTAATGAAGCGCTGGCTTTCGACTTTATTGGCTTACAGCAGGACGCCTCGCTGCAATCGCTGTTGAATGAACAAGCTAACCTGGCAGGCAAAGTGCTGCGTATGCGCATTCAGGTACGTAGCTTTGACGCTATTTGCCGGATGATTCACCACGGTATGGGCGTTGGCGTACTCCCCGAGCAGACCATCTATCGTGATCTGGGGGATTTGCAGCTCAAAAGCATCCCGCTTAGCGACCCTTGGGCCCAGCGTGAGCTGGTGATTGGCATGCGCCGCTACGCCTCTTTGCATGTCACTGCGCGACACTTGGTAGACCACCTTACCCAGAAGGCGGGCGAGGACTAATTGCAAAAGTCTGCAAATGGCTTCGTGCTTCGTGAAAGCTGGCAAATATCTTGTGGTGGCAAAATGCCTTGAGCAGCGGCGCTGAAGTATGCCTTCACAGCCTGTTGAGAGGGCTTTTGAAAGAGCAGCGAAGGCGGTCAGGTATTCATCTTTGGTCGTATGGCTGCAAGCACCTCGGTCAAAAAGCGCGTCATACCGACGTTTCTAGCCATCGTATTTAACGAAGTCATCCTTCTTGAACGTCGATTTGAGCCCGTCGGCTGCTTGTTTCAAGATCAGGCAAGCGACATAAAGCTCTTGCCTACAGGAGCTATAAAGAACCACACCCAATAACGACAACCGTAGAGAGTCATCCCATGCGGAAACAACTGTTTGCCACGCTGGCTACCCTAGGCATGCTAACGACGGCCCCGTTCGTTTTAGCTAACCCAATCGAAATTCAAGTTAACAACACCATGAGTGAAGGCGGCTCGGAAAGCGCCGCGGTGGAACGCTTTGCGGAATATTTAGAGGAACAGGCCCCCGGGCGCTTTGAAGTTCGCCCCTTTTTAGCGGGTTCTCTGGGCGGTGAGAATGCCGTGTTGGAACTGCTTAACCTGGGCCAAACCCAGCTATCCCTAACCGGTGGTAACTGGCGTCAACAGTATGCGCCTGAATACGACGCTATTACGGTTCCCTTTGTGTTCACTACCTGGGATGAAGTCGACGCCTATATGGAGAGCCCTTCCGGCCAAGCGCTGGTCGAGAAAGCAGAAAGCCAGGGCGGCCTGAAATATTTTGGCCTGCAGCATCGCGGGCCCCGCCACATGACCGCCAATAAAGAGATACATACCCCAGATGATCTGGATGGCTTCCGCCTGCGCCTGCCTTCGCTGCCGGTATGGCTGGAAGTGTGGGAAGAGATTGGAGCTCAGGTAGTCAACGTACCGGCACCAGAGATTTATCTCGCCATGCAGACCGGCCAGGTCGATGGCCACGAGAACTCGCTCTCCTCGCCTTATACCCGTCGTCTATGGGAAGTGCAGGACTACCTGATCATGACCAGCCATGTGCAGTTTCCGTGGAGCTGGGTAGCTAGTTCTCGCTGGTGGGATGGCCTAGAAGAGGAAGATCAAGCGCTGATCGAAGAAGCCATTGAGGTGGCACGCCAGTATGGTTCAGAGCAAGAACGCGAACTCGACGAGTTCTATCTGGAAGCCCTGCAGGATGAAGGCATGACCGTCATTGAGCCGGATGTTGCGCCTTTCCGCGAGGCAGCGTTACCGGCTATCGATCGTGTCATGGCTGACATGGCCGAGGGCGTTCGTGAAGATGCGCTGGGTAACGACAGCGAGTAAAACGCGCTGAACAGAAATTGCGGCGGCCCATCGGGCCGTCGCTTTTCTTCATTACAAATAATTTTTCATGTAAGACTAAAAAGCAGTCAGGGTAAGGAGTTCTCCAGTGGAAGACGCGGTAGCGCCCAGCAAGGGGCCAGATCGAATTGCTTTCTATACGCTGCGCGGCGTTACACGCCTGTGCGATGGGGTGGGCGTGGCGCTTATGGCAGCCATTCTGCTCCTGATCGTGGCGGCCGTAATTGCCCGTGACCTGCTGGGGCTGGGGATGCCCTGGACCGAAGAGGTGGCGTCTATGCTGGCGATTTACGCGATTGGCTTCGGGTCGCTATCCGCCTGGGTACGCAGCGAGCATCTGGTGGTCGACCTGTTCAGCCACAAGCTTTCTGGGCTGGGTAAGAATATCCAGTACCGTCTCACTGCGCTGATCTCCTGCGGCTTTTTTGCACTGGCCGCCTGGGGGGCTTGGGTCATGTCGGACATGAGCGCCAACAATAAAACCGTCTCGTTAAGTATCAGTTTCAGCTATCTCTATTACGGCATCTTTTTCAGCTTTGTGGGCATGGCACTCATTGCCTTTTGGCAAACGTTGCGCGGCCCGGTGGTGTGGTTGGAAACGTCCCATGAAGAGGAGGTCTCACAACCATGACCGAACTACTGATTTTCGTCGGTGGCTTGTTAGTTCTGATGGCCATTGGCTTGCCCGTGGTGGTCGCCATTGGCGTGACCTCGTTTATCGCGTTATTCGCCACCGGTGCCGGCGGGCTACCCGTCGAGTTACTCCCGCTGCGCATGGTGCAAACCCTCAATAACTTTACCCTGCTGGCGATTCCGCTGTTCATCCTGGCCGCCAATATTATGAATATTGGCTCCACCACCACGCGCATTTTCGATTTCGCTACCGCGCTGGTGGGCTTTACCAAGGGTGGTTTGGGACACGCCAACGTGGTGGCCAGCTCTATCTTTGCCACGATGTCGGGCACCGCGGTGGCCGATGCCGCCGGGCTGGGTAGTATCGAAATCAAGGCGATGAAAGAGCGTGGCTACGAGTTGGGTTACTCAACCGGCATCACTGCCGCCTCCAGCGTAATCGGGCCAATTCTGCCGCCCAGTATCGCGCTCGTCGTTTATGGCTGGCTGGCCAATGTGAGTATTGGTGGGCTGTTTATGGCGGGGCTACTGCCAGGTATCTTGATGGCACTGCTGCTGATGGGAATGACCGTGCTGCTGTCTGCCAGCGGTAGGGTGGTGATGCCTAAACCCACGCCTTTTGACGCCTGCGAAGTTGTCCGCACCGGTAAACGCGCTATTTTGCCGTTGATGATGCCAGCGATTATCGTCGGCGGTATCTGGGGTGGTTTTTTCACCCCGACGGAAGCTGGCGCCATTGCATCGCTTTACGCAGTGATTCTGGGCGGCCTGGTGTACCGTGACTTGAATTGGCGGGACCTTTTCAGCGCCTTTCGCCGCACCCTCATGTTCAGTGCGGTCATTCTGCTGATTATCGCGGTCTCCAGCTTCTACGGCTGGATATTGGTACGCATGGGGATTCCTCAGGCGTTAGCGGGTCAGGTCGCCAGCATCGATATGCCGATGTTTGCGTTGCTACTCTGTTTTGCGCTGTTCTTTTTGCTGATCGGCTGCTTTATGTCAGTGATCGAAAGCATCCTGATTTTTACCCCCATTGTGGTGCCCGCAGCGCTAAGCGCCGGATTAGACCCTGTTCACTTCGGTATCGTGATGGTGATCACGCTGTCGGTGGGGGTCATTACGCCGCCATTTGGCACGGTGCTGTTTTTAATGGTGGGCATTACACGGCTGCGTTATGGCCAAGTGGTGACCGCGATACTGCCGTTCCTGCTGCCGATCATAGCAACTATTTTGCTGTTGATTGCCGTGCCAGGGTTGGCCACTTGGCTGCCAGATATCATGGGGTACTAATTCAGAAGGAGCCCGTATGAAAATGCCGCACAACGCGTTTAAGCAACAGCTACTGGCGGGCCAACCCCAAACAGGAATTTGGCTCGGCTTGACCAGTGCTTACACCGCTGAGATTGCCGCCACGGCGGGCTTCGACTGGCTACTGATCGATGCGGAACATTCCCCTAATGATCTAGCCAGCCTACTTGCTCAGCTGCAGGCGCTGGCCCCCTATCAAAGCCACCCGGTGGTACGTCCACCCACTGGCGATGCGGTGCTGATCAAGCGTTATCTGGATATTGGCGTGCAGAACCTGCTCATCCCCATGGTCGAGACTGCCGAACAAGCGGCTGAACTGGTGGCGGCCACACGCTATCCGCCCCACGGTATTCGTGGGGTTGGTCATGTGCTGGCACGCGCCTCGCGCTGGGGGCAGGCAGAAGATTACCTCTCCCGCGCTGATGAGGAAATCTGCCTCATGCTGCAGGTGGAGAGCCCCCAGGCGCTTGCTAACCTGGAGGCTATCGCTGCAGTAGACGGTGTCGATGGGGTGTTTATTGGTCCGGCGGATTTGTCGGCGTCTATGGGGCATCTCGGCAATGCCAACCACCCTGAAGTGACAGACGCGATTAGTGACGCCATTAACAAGATACGCGCTGCGGGCAAGGCAGCGGGTATCGTCACGGTGGACGAGCAGGCCGCCCGCGGCTATCTCGCCGCGGGCTGTACCTTCGTTGGTGTCGGGATTGATACGCTGCTTTACGCCAATGCGCTGCGCGGTCTAGCGGGGCGGTTCAAGCACGAATGAACCAAATAGTGGTGAACCATGCTGGGGATTACTCCCCAGCAGGCAAAATCCTGCCTGGGTTCATCAATCCTTTGGGGTCGAACAGCGCTTTAACGCCGCTGACCATCTCCCGCTCAATCGGCGATAGCCGCGCCAAATAAGGCGCTTGCTTGGTGCGGCCAATGCCATGCTCGGCGCTGATGCTGCCGTGAACACCGTCGAGCACCTCAAAAAGCCGCTCCTCTAGATCATGCAGGTGGGCTTTCTTATCGCTATCCGCTATGGCCGTGGGCGGTAGGATATTGAAGTGCAGATTGCCGTCGCCCACATGGCCGTAGGCAATAATGTCGCACTCGGGTGACGCCGCCATCACCACCTCGCTGGCCCGGCTAACGAAGTCGGGAATCGATGAGATGGGTACCGAAATATCGGTGCGCAGATGCTCGCCGCGCCGCCTCTGGCCTTCCAGCATGCTTTCGCGGAACTGCCACAGCTGGGCGGACTGGGTGTCACTGCCAGCCAGCGCGCCGTCCAGCACCAGCTCGCGTTCCATGCCGGTTTCCAGCAGCGCTTCCAGTAAGGCGGTCAGGTCCACGGGGCCCGTGGCGGCGACTTCCATCAGCACGTACCAGGGGTAGGCGCTATCCAGCGGGTCGCGCAGTTCCGGGGTCGCTTCGATCGCCAGCTCAATACAGCGGCGGGGAATCAGCTCGAAAGCCGTTAGCAGATCGCAGCACTCTCGGCGTGCCAAACCATAAAGGTCAATCACCGCCTGAACGGAGGGCAGTCCCAGCAGCGCCGTCCGGTTTTGGGTGGGGCGCGGTGATAGTTTTAACACCGCCCCGGTGACGATGCCCAAGGTGCCTTCGCTGCCGAGGAACAGCTGCTGAAGGTCGTAACCGCGATTGTCTTTGTGCAACGCATTCAGGCTTTCCCAAACGCGTCCATCAGGCAGCACTACTTCAAGGCCCAGCACCAGCTCGCGCATCATGCCGTAGCGCAACACGTTAAGTCCGCCTGCGTTCGTCGCGATATTGCCGCCAATCTGACAACTGCCTTGAGCCCCTAGCGAGAGGGGAAAGTCGCAATCATGATCAAAGGCGGCCAGCTTAACGTTCTCAAGGATGCAGCCCGCGTCTACTGTGATGGTGAAGTTGACGGGATCAATGGCGCGCACATTGTTTAGGCGTTCCAAGCTGATCACCAGCTCCTGGCCATTGGCGGCGGGCAAGGCGCCTGCCACCAGGCCGCTATGGCCGCCCTGGGGTGTCATCGCGACACCTTGTGCATAGCAGCGCTTTACTACCTCGGCGACTTCAGCGGTATTGGCCGGGCGAGCCACGGCCAGCGGCATGCCCAGCGTATCGCCTGCCCAGTCGCTCACGTAGCGCGCCATGGTGTCCGGTTCGCGCAGTAACCCCCGCTCGCCGAGCAGGCTGGTTAACTCATTTAGAAAGGTGGTGGTGTCGGTCATTAACGTTCTTCCTGCCAGGCTGCACCCTCAGGGAAGCGGTGCTGTGCTTGGGATTCTACGTGCATGGCAATGCTGTACCCCGGCGCTTCGGGCACCTGGTAGCGGCCACGGTTGATGACTACCGGGTCGATAAAGTGCTCGTGAAGGTGGTCTACGTACTCCAGTACGCGGCCTTCAAGGCTGCCGGATACCGCAATGTAGTCGAATAGTGAGATATGTTGGGTGTATTCGCATAACCCAACGCCGCCGCCATGGGGGCAAATCGGCACGCCGAATTTAGCGGCCATCAGTACCACCAGGATGACTTCGTTTAGTCCGCCCAAGCGTGCTGCATCAAGCTGGCAGTAGTCGATGGCATCCGCCTGGAAGAACTGCTTGAACATCACCTTGTTGTGGCAGTGCTCGCCAGTGGCGACGCCGATAGGCGCAACCCGGTGGCGGATTTCGGCGTGGCCGAGAATATCGTCAGGGCTAGTGGGCTCTTCGATCCACAGCGGATCAAACTCGGCCAGTCGGCGCATCTTGATGATCGTCTCGTCGACTTCCCACACCTGATTGGCGTCCATCATCAGCACGTTGTCCCAGCCGATCTCTTCGCGCAGTAGCGCCGCACGGCGGGCATCCTCTTCGATGTCGCCGCCAATTTTCTGTTTGAAGTGAGTCCAGCCTTCGGCCAGCGCTTCACGCGCCAGGCTGCGCACTTTTTCATCGCTGTAACCCAGCCAGCCTGCTGAGGTCGTGTAGCCGGGGTAGCCTTCACTGCGCATTTCAGCTTCCCGTGCTGCTTTTCCAGGAGCTTGGCGGCGTAGCAGGCAGATCGCTTCTTCTGGGGTTAGTGCATCCGTCACAAAGCGGAAATCAAGGCAGCGCACCAACTGCTCCGGCGTCATATCCACCAGCAGTTTCCACACCGGCTTGCCTTCTTTTTTCGCCCACATATCCCACACGGCGTTGACGATGGCCGCTGTGGCTAAGTGAATCGCGCCTTTATCGGGGCCGATCCAGCGTAGTTGGCTGTCGCCGGTGATTTCCCGCCAGAAAGTGCCCATGTTGTCGGTAATTGAGGAAAGCGTTTTCCCTTCAATGAGCGGCGCCAGCGATTGCAGTGCTGTAACGACAATTTCGTTACCGCGACCAATCGTGAAGGTCAGGCCATGGCCTTCGGGGCTGCCGTCATCGGTGTGCAGGATGACGTAGGCGGCGGAGTAGTCTGGCGCGGCATTCATGGCATCCGAGCCATCCAGCGAGCGCGAGGTGGGGAAGCGAATGTCTTGAATCTCGACGCGAGTAATCGTTGTCATTGTGCTCTCCTTGGCGGTGTCATGAGTGGTGTGTTGAGTGTCAGTATCAGCGGCGCGCTAAGTGGCGCATCAGTTCGCGAATGCCGTAGGTCCAGGGCGGTAGCTGATCGCTTCTGCCTACCCGGTTGACCAGTGCGCCCAGGGCTGGGGTGGCGATGGTGACGCGATCACCCAGGTGATGGGTAAAGCCCTGGCCCTGGCCGTCGCGGTCCTGAATGGGTGAAAACATGGTGCCCAAAAACAGCATAAAACCATCCGGGTATTGGTGGTGGGCGCCGATGGTTTGGCTAACCAGATCCAACGGGTCGCGGCTGATCTCACGCATATCGCTTTCGCCCTGGAGCAGGAAGTCGTCGTCTTCGCCCTCGATACGTAGCGATACCTGGCAGTTGCGAACGCTGTCGATATCGAAGTGATCGTCAAACAGCCGAATGAACGGGCCGAGTGAGCAGGAGGCGTTATTGTCTTTCGCCTTGCCGAGCAGCAGGGCGCTGCGCCCCTCGACGTCACGCAGATTGACGTCGTTGCCCAGCGTGGCGCCGCGAACTTTCCCATGGCTATCGACGGCCAGCACGATTTCGGGTTCAGGATTGTTCCATTGAGAGGAGGGGTGCAAACCTACAGGCGTGCCAAAACCCACCGATGAGAGCGGCTGGGATTTGGTGAACACTTCCGCATCGGGGCCGATGCCGACTTCCATGTATTGTGACCAACCTCCGCGCGCCTGAAGCGCCTTTTTCAGCGACATCGCCTCTTCAGAGCCCGGGGCGATCTTGGAAAGGTCGGTGCCAATCAACGACTGTAGATCGTTGCGCAGATCAACAGCGCGCGCCGGATCACCGCCTGCTTGCTCTTCGATCACACGCTCCAAAAGGCTGACGGCAAAGGTGACGCCGCACGCTTTAACGGCCTGTACATCGCAAGGCGCAAGCAGGTAGGGCGCCTGGGGTTGGGATAACTGAGAGTTTTCCAGCAGTGCTTCGACACTGCACAGATGGGGCCCTTCCGCCCGTTGCACGACTTCCTGTAGATCGTCGCGTTCCAGCAGGTCAGCCATGGTGGGGCCAAAGGCGGTAATGTCGATGACCTGGCCGTTGTTAACAGTTACCAGCGCGGGGCCGGGGTGGCTGCCCTCGAGCCAAACGCGGCCAACCAGCAGCGCGTTACCCAGGTCGGCGGGAAGTGTGTCCGTCGATGAAAGTGGCTTCATGTGCTTCTCCATTCGTTCTTAGAATTAGTTTATTAGCAGTGGTAGGCGGCTGGCGCTAAACACGTCATCGCCTATCATGTTATAGATGTCGTGTTGTATGACAGGTATGCCAGTTAATGGCTTACTTTAGCGCACCGTTCCATTTCGGGTCGATAGTTAAATCTATCGCGACGACGCCGGTGCGCTAAGTACAACGCTCACCATAAAACAAAAAGTGGTCAGGAGAATGGCATGTTAGACGAGTGGAAAGGTAAACGCGTATTGATCACCGGCGCCAGCCGTGGCATTGGCGCGGCGGTTGCGAAACAGCTGGGGGCGTTGGGAGCGCACGTAGCGGTGCACTATCACAGCAGTGAAGCGCCCGCGGAAGCAGTAGCCAAGGCGATTTGCGATGCGGGTGGCGACGCTTTTACCCTGAAAGCTGACGTTAGCCACACCAGTGAGACCCAAAAACTCGTCGACGATGCCGCCGAGCGTCTGGGCGGTTTAGACCTGTTGATCAATAACGCGGGGGACATGATGGGCCGTGTTGGCTTAGAAGAGATGGACGATGACCAGTATGACCGGGTCATGGATCTCAATGTTCGCTCGGTTGTCATGGCCAGCCGCGCAGCGCTGCCGCATTTTCGCCGCGCAGGCGGCGGCAATATCATTCACACTACCTCGATTGCCGCGCGTAATGGTGGCGGGGGTGGCGCTGGGTTATACGCCTCTGCCAAAGGCTTTGTGAGTACCATCACCCGCAATATGGCCAAGGAGCTGGCGGGAGATAATATCCGCGTTAACGCCGTTGCCCCTGGCACGATTGCCACCGATTTTCATGATCGTCACTCAAGCGAGGCGCACCTCAACGCAGCGCGGGCATCGATCCCGATGGGCCGGTTGGGCACGTCGGAAGAGTGTGTCGGGGCTTATGTTTTCCTCGGAACAGAGACGCTAAGTGGCTATGTCACCGGCCAGATCATCGAGGTCAACGGCGGGCAGCTAATGCCATGAATAGCTCGCCACCTGTTAAACGTCAAAGCTGTTACGACATTGCGATCACCATGGGCGATCCTGCCGGTATTGGCCCGGAGATCATTTGCCGCGCCTTGAGTGCTATGTCCGCTGCTGAACGCGCCACAGCGATGGTCATTGGTGACCCGGCGATTTATCGCCGGGCGGCGGCAAGTATAGGCGCCGCGCTTGAGTTCGTGCCACTAGAGCAGGCAGAGAGCGGTAAGGATCATGTGGCGGTCGGTGTGGTCGAGATGCCGGAAGGCGTTGAGATTCCCGATGGTCAAATCAGTGCCGGGGCGGGTGATATGGCGTTTCGCTGCGTTCAAAAGGCCGTAGAACTCGTGCAAGCGGGGCGGGCGCAGGTGATTGTCACCGCGCCGCTGAACAAGGCCGCGCTGCATGAAGCCGGGCACCATTACGATGGCCATACCGGGATGCTGGCATCGCTGACCGGTGCGCCCTCGTCGTTTATGCTGCTGGCATCGGAAACGCTCTCAACGCTGCATGTGTCTACTCACGTGTCGCTGCGCGAAGCGATCGACCGAGTTACCCCCGAGCGCATTATCGCCACCGTTGAGGCGGGGCATGCGCATTTGGTCGCGCTGGGCATGCAAGCACCGCGCATTGCCGTGGCAGGCCTTAACCCGCATTGCGGTGAAGGCGGTATTTTTGGCGACGAAGATAGCCGCTGTATCGCTCCGGCAGTGGAGCGCTTACGTGAGAGCGGTTTCGATGTGAGCGGGCCTATCTCGGCGGATACGGTGTTTTACCGCGCCTCAAAAGGCGAGTTCGATTTGGTCATCGCCCAGTATCACGATCAGGGCCATATCCCCGTCAAGCTGATCGCCTTTGATACCACGGTGAATGTCAGCCTCGGCTTGCCGCTTCAGCGCACCTCGGTAGATCACGGCACCGCTTTTGATATTGCCTGGCAGGGCAAAGCCGATGCTACCAATATGGGGTCAGCGATTGCCTACGCCCGTCGATTAGCCAGTGGCGCCAAGGCATGAGTAGCTGTCGATTGGTGATTATTGCCGACGACCTCTCAGGCGCGCTGGACACGGCCGCCCCGTTCGCCGCGCGGGGCGCAGCTGCCCGCGTGGTGATCAGCCTGGAGGCCTTAGCAACAACGCTGGAGGCCTGGCAAGGCCAGTGGCCAGCGGTTATCGCCGTGAATACCGAATCGCGCCATCTGCCATCCGGGGAGGCGGCGCTTCGAGTGAGCGAAGCGGTGCGTTTGCTTACGCGAGTAGCGCCGCAGCAGTGGTTCAAGAAAGTCGATTCCACCCTGCGTGGCCAGGTGGTCGTTGAGTGTAAAGCGCTGCGAGAGGCGCTTGGTTTGCCCCTGCTGCTGGCGCCTGCGGTGCCCGCCCAGGGGAGAACCGTTCGCGATGCAGAAGTATGGGTGGATGGTCTGCCCCTGGCAGAAACAGGCTACCAGCAGGATGCCCGCTCAGCGCCGCTGGCAGGCCCCATCGATGTCGCGTTTGCCGCCGGTGGTTTGCCCCTGCAGCGCTATCGCCCAGGGCGGGAAACGCCGCTCCCTGGCGAAGACTGTATCGCTGATGCCGCCAGTGACGAGGAGATCGCCGCCATTTATGCCCTTTTCGATACCGACAGTCGCCATGCCATGGCGGGGGCGGCGGGATTGGCAACGGCGATGGCTCAACGCTGCTTTGGAGCACCTGAGTCGCCGTGTCGAACGCTCCACAACGTCAATAAAGTGCTTTATGCCGTGGGTTCGAGAAGCGCTCGCGCTGCGGAGCAACTGATACAGCTGCGCCAGCATTTCTCCCATTTGGACGTTATTGAAGCGAGCGCTGATAAGTTCGCTACCAGTGCCTCAAATGCCTGCGTGGTGGTGCCTGAAACTGGCACCCAGCGTACGGCCGGGGAAGTGTCCAGGGCGATGGCCGCTCAGGTGGCGTCGATCACCTCGCACTGGCAGCAGGACGACGAGGGGCTGCTGTTTTTGACCGGTGGGGATATCGCCATGGCAGTGCTCACTCGGTTAGGTGCGCACTATATTTGCGTTGAAAACGAGTGGTCACCCGGCGTGGCGCTGGGGTATACGGATGGCGACAAGCGGCGGCGAGTGATGACGAAAGCGGGAGGTTTTGGCGATTCACACCTGCTGGTGCGTTTACATGAGCAGTTCAGTTTGCCGTCTGAACACTCATAAGCACGACTAAAATCCTTATCTGGATGGTTGCGCGATTGAGGGCGACCAACTAGGTTTGAAAAGGGTGGTATGACACGTATACAGCACTATGATCGGTTACGTTGATTGCCTCCGCTTAAAAAATAACCAATACATCACAATAAGTAGCAGCAAATCACACTATCCAACAATAAATTCAATGGTTGTGAGGAGTACACGATGAGTCACAAAAGCCAACACCAACGCAATATGCCCTACCTGCTGACGGCCACGCTAATTGCCGGTGGTCTCTCAGTGGCCGGTGCAGTGCATGCACAAGAAGAACTCAACTTCGCTCACGTCTATGAGACATCAGAGCCCTACCACGAGTGGGCGCTTTGGGCAGCAGATGAAATCGAGGAGCGCACAGACGGCCGTTATTCAATCAATGTGCATGCGGCGTCTTCGCTCGGTAAAGAGTCGGATATCAACGAAGGTCTGCAGCTGGGTACCGTTGATCTGATCTACACCGGCAACCAGTTTGCTGGACGTTTCTATGGCCCGGTAGGCATCGCCGGTGCGCCCTATATGTTCCGCGATTTTGAGCATTGGCAGGCCTACGCCGATAGCGACCTGTTCGATGAAATCGCCCAGGGCTACCAGGATGAAACCGGTAACGTACCGTTAGCCATGAACTACTACGGCCGCCGCCATGTAACCTCCAACGAACCGATTAATACGCCTGAAGACATGGAAGGCCTAAAAATTCGTACGCCCAATGCGCCCATGTACATGATGTTCCCCGAAGAGGTGGGCGCTAACCCAACCCCGATTGCTTTCTCTGAAGTCTATTTGGCGCTCCAGCAGGGCGTCGTGGATGCCCAGGAGAACCCGCTGCCGACCATTCGCGCCAAAGCGTTTCATGAGGTTCAGGATTACATCAACCTGACCGGGCATATTACCGATTCGCTGATTACCATTGCCGGTGGCCCGCTGTGGAACCGTCTTTCCGAGGAAGACCGCGAGATTTTCCGTGAGGTCTACACCGAAGCGGGTCAGCGCATCACTCAGGATATCCTTGAATCCGAGGAAGAGCTGGTGGCTTGGTTCGAAGAGCAGGGTGTGACCGTCAACGAAGTGGATATCGAACCCTTCCGCGAAGCCACGATTCCGGCCCATAACGGGGAAGCGGCGACGTGGGATCAGGAAACCTACGACCGTCTCCAGGCGATCGGCCAGTAATACCGTGAGGCCTGGTTTTTCCAGAAACCGTACGTTGCCAGGATCGTTTTTTTCGTAGACCAAGACTCGTCCCGCCCAAGCCTTGGGTGGGGCGAAGCGGGAGCCTTCCATGAGCCAAACTGAGCCCACTGACGAGACCAGCCTCGCAGGTCTCGACGATGATTCCTTCAACATCCATGACTATGCCGTGGAGGATTTCCTGACGCTTGGGATCTTCTGGCTGCTGGCACTGGATGTCTTTATGCAGTTTTTCAGCCGCTATGTGCTGGGTAATTCCATCGCCTGGACGGAGGAGATGGCGCGCTATCTATTGGTCATGGTGGGCTTTATGGGCAGCACCATGGCCGTGCGAAAGGGATCGCATATCGCTGTGGAATTTTTCTACCGCTACATGCCGGGGTGGCTGGGACGCGCGATGTCGACGCTGGTAGACCTGATCAACATTGCCTTCTTCGCCAGCATGGCCTGGATCACCTTCAAACTGGCTGATCGCACCAGTGCCATGATGGCCTCGGTGGATATCCCTAAAAGCTGGCTTTACTACCTAGTGATGGTGGGCTTTATCGTCATGCTGGTGAGAGGGGTGCAGGTGGCTATTCGTCACTGGCGCTCGGGCACCAGTGAACTGCTCAATACCCAATAACAATACGCCAACACGCTACTCTCTCGGAGATCACCCCTATGCCCAACATTCTGGCTGTGAGGCGCGGCGGTGCGATAGTGCCGCCATTGGTTGCGGCTGTCGCGATACTCGGCTGTATCGCACTGGCCGTCACCCAGCACTATTTACTGTTCCTGTTTGCGGCGCTCTTTACCTTGCTGGTGATGGGGGTGCCGATTGCCATTAGTCTTGCCGGCTCGTGCCTGCTGTATGTGCTGCTGACCGGCAGAGTGCCCGATGTGGTGGTGATGCACCGCATGATCAACGGCGTCGACAGCTTTCCCCTGTTGGCGATTCCGTTTTTTATACTCGCCGGTAACCTGATGAACAACGGCGGCATTACCGTGCGGATATTTGACTTTGCCAAGGCGTTGATGGGTTGGATGCGAGGCGGTCTGGGTCACGTCAATGTAGGCGCCAGCATCGTTTTTTCTGGTATGTCCGGCGCCGCAGTCGCCGATGCTGGGGGGCTTGGTACCATTGAAATCAAGGCCATGAAAGATGCCGGTTACGACGAGGAATTCTCGGTGGGGATCACCGCGGCGTCTTCGACCATCGGCCCGATTATTCCGCCGAGTCTGCCGATGGTCATCTACGGCGTAATGGCCTCGGTGTCGGTCGGCCAGCTGTTCGTCGCCGGCCTGGTGCCGGGCCTGTTGATGGGGCTGGTGCTCATGGCCATGATCACGATCATATCCCGGCGCCGCGGCTATACCCGCGATGCGGTGTTCTCGCTTCCGGTGCTTGGTTATACGTTCAAGCGTGCCTTCCTGTCGCTATTAACGCCGGTCATCATCGTCGGCGGCATCATGACGGGGGCCTTTACGCCTACCGAAGCGGCGATTGCTGCGGTGGTTTACGCCTTGGTGCTGGGTGGAGTGGTTTATCGTAACCTGACCTGGCGCCGCTTGCTCAAGGTGAGCATGGAAACGATCGAAACCACGGCCGTGATCCTGTTGATCGTCGCTGGCGCCTCGATATTTGCCTGGATATTGACAAGCAACCAAGTCACTCAGCATGTGGTCACCCTGCTTGGGCCATTTGCCGACAATCCTATCGCCACGCTGATCATTATCAACTTGGTGCTGATCGTAGTGGGCTGCTTTATGGAGACCATTGCGGCGATCACCATCCTGGTGCCGGTATTGTTGCCGGTGGCCGTTACTGCGGGTGTCGATCCGGTGCACTTCGGCGTAATCATGGTGCTCAACCTGATGATTGGCTTGTTAACGCCGCCGGTAGGCATGGTGCTGTATGTACTGTCGCGGGTGTCCGGAATTTCCTTCGAGAAATGCATGCGTGGCACGCTGCCGTTCCTGGTGCCGCTGGTCATCGCATTGCTATTGGTCACCTTCATTCCAGCCATCTCGCTGTGGCTGCCGACACTGCTTTATCGTTAAGCATTACCGAGGCTGGCCACTGGTCAGCCAATAGCCCGACTGAAACCAGGAGCTATCGATTAATGAGAGATACATCGTCAAATTATCGCGTCGCTCGTGAAGACCTTGCCCGCTTCATGCAAGCCGTTCTGAAGGCGGCAGGTGCTGATCAAGCATCGGCGAACGCAGTCACTCACGCGCTTATTACCGCCTCACGTATGGGCACCGACAGCCACGGCCTGCGCCTGCTGCCCCACTATCTGCAGGCGCTCAAGGGCGGGCGGATCAACGGCGCGCCCGACATGCAGTTCCACCAACGCCTGGCGGCGACCGGTTTTCTGGACGCTGACGACGGGTTGGGGCACCTCGCGGGGTATACCGCCATGGAGCACGCGATGGCGATGGCCGAGACGGTGGGGATGGGCGCCGTCGCGGTGGGCAACTCGTCGCACTTCGGGGCGGCGGGATGCTATGCGTTGGCAGCGGCCGAGCGCGGTTATCTCGGCATGGCGTTCTGCAATTCGGACCCTTTTGTGCTGCTGCATGAGGGCGCCAAGCCCTTTCATGGCACCAACCCCATCGCCTTTGCGGCGCCGGTGGCGGGCGAGTCGCCTTACCTGCTGGATATGGCGACCAGCTCGGTGCCCTGGAATCGCGTGCAGCAGTTCGGTGCGATTGGCCGCGAACTGCCGGATCAAGTCGCGGCGGATGCTGCCGGGCAGGTAAGCCGCGTTCCTAGTGAAGTGGCCGCACTGTTGCCGCTGGGCGGCAGCGGCTTCGGCTTCAAGGGCGCGGGATTGTGTGGCATGGTGGAGGTTCTGAGCTCGATGCTGTCGGGCATGCAGCATGGCTTCAAGCTGCTGCCCATGGGCGGGCCAGACATGTCGACGCCACGCGGGGTAGGGCATTTCTTCCTGGTCATGAAGCCAGATGCGTTTGTGGAGGCGGGCACCTTTGCGCACGGAATGGCCGAGTACCTAGCCGACCTGCGTGCCCAGCCTGCTGCACCCAATGCCCAGGTAATGGCGCCTGGGGATCGTGAATGGCGCTGCCAAGCCCAGCGCGACGCCGAAGGTATTCCGCTCGATTCTGCCAATCAAATAGCCTATGCCGAGATCGCCGAGCAGTACCAAATAACGCCGCTCTCTCAGCTGGTTTGAAGGATAATGACGAGAAATGCAGTAAAATGGCGGCGAATTCCAGGTTAACCAGGGGTGACTGCCTATGAGCAGATACCGGATCGAGCGTAAAACGCTGTCCGAACAGGTCGCTGAACAGCTCGAGGCGGAGATTCTCGAAGGGCGGCTAAGTGAAAATGATCAATTGCCGTCAGAACGGGAATTGATGGAGCAGTTTGGCGTTGGCAGGCCGGCGGTACGTGAAGCGCTTTTCCACCTGCAGCAGCTTGGACTCATCGCCATCAACAGCGGTACACGGGCCCGGGTGATTCGTCCTACCGCCGAGGCGGTAATGGCGAGACTCTCCGGCGTTACCCGGCAACTGCTTTCCAAGCCCGATGGTCAGCAGTATTTTCAGGAAGCGCGGGCCATGTTCGAGATATCCCTGGCACGCTATGCGGCTCGCCACGCCAGCGAGGAGGACCTTGCTAGGCTTCATGCTGCGTTGGCGGATAATCGCGATGCGATTGGCGACGAGGCTCGCTTCAAACGCTCTGATAACGACTTCCATGGCGTGTTGGCGAGTATTGGCCGTAACCCCATCTTCGATGCCATTCACGTGGCACTTTCCGAATGGCTGGATGATCGCCGTGCGCTCGTGTTGCAGCAAAAAGATGAGGATAAAGCCGCGACCGCTGCCCACACCGAAATCATTGCTGCCCTTGAGTCCCGCGACCCGGATGCGGCCGAGGCGGCCATGCGACGCCACCTTGACCGTCACTACGGCACTTATATGCAACTAAAAAAGCGCCTCTCGGACGCTTCTTAATGCTTTATAAGCCATATAAATAGTCCTGCCGCCTTTTTTATTCGGCGGCAGGGATGGCATTACTCAGTCATTGTCGACTCAGCAATCTCTTGGAATTCTGCTACGAGATCTTCGCCAATGCGCGGTGCCCACTCTTCGTAAACAGGCTGTACGGCTTCCTGGAAAGCGGCAATCTGCTCGTCATTAAGACGGGTGATTTGCATGCCACGTTCTTCAAGCTGCTCGCGCGCCCAGTCGTCGTACTCGCTGGAAAGTTGGATTTCGTAATCGGCAGCCTGCAGCGCGGCTTCCTGAACAAGTTCCTGATATTCAGGGTCGAGTTCGTCCCAAGTACGCTGAGAGATCATTTTGATGAAGGGCGTATAGACGTGGCGGGTTTCGGAGCCATAATCCTGCACTTCATGGAAGTTGGAGGTCAGAATGGTGCTCCAGGGGTTTTCCTGACCATCCACTACGCCCTGCTCCATGGCAGAGAACAGTTCACCAAATGCCATGGGGGTGGGGTTGGCGCCCAACGCTTCCCAAATGGCTAAGTGCACCGGGTTTTCCATGGTGCGAATCGACAAGCCGCGAACATCTAGACCCGCCACATCTTCTGGTGAAGTGACTTCCCGGGCGCTATTGGAGAGCTGGCGGAAACCATTTTCAGAGAACGCTAATGCTTTCAAGCCGGTGCCATCGAACGCGTCAAGCATCTCCTGGGCAGCATCGCTGCGCATGGCCTTAACGGCCGCTTCACGGGTGGGCAGCAAGAACGGTAAGTCGAAAACCGCCAGTTCTTCCACATAGCCCGTGGCGGGAGAAGAAGAAGGATAGGTCATATCCAGCGTGCCGGTCTGCAGCATTTCCATCATCTGCACGTCATCGCCAAGCTGGCTATTAGGGAAAATATTAACGGTAATGCGCCCCTCACTGCGCTCGTCAAGAATATCCGCAAAATATTGGCTAGAGAGGTATTGTGGCGAGCTTTCGGCCAACCCAAGCCCCATGCGTAACGTGACGCTACCGTGGTCACCTACGGTGTCGCCCTCAATCTCCGGTGGGTCGGATAGATCGGGTGTTTGCGCGTAAACCATGCCTGAGCTGAGCAGCGTAGCGCCGGTCACTAACAGAGTGCGCTTCCAAAGATGATGCATAATCGTCATTCTCCTGGCGTGCTGTAGGCCGCTTTACTAAGGGAGTCTAGTCTTCTAAGCGAGCTACAGCTTGGTGGCTGTTGTTGTTGTCTGGCAGCGGCGCTGGCTTTAACGCGTCAGCACCGCGACCCTTAGGTGAATGTGTAACGTTTTTCGTATATGTTCAACATATACTTTTGTATGTATCGACGCCGCAATAAAGAAAGCGTACCTTCGTGGCAATCTTTCTTTCGTTCTTATAGCAGTTTTTACAACTGTTCTTATAAACGTTCTTACAACCTTTACTTTAGGCGTGGAGTGTCCCCATGGCCAATTTTCAACGCATAACGCCTGAGCAGCTGCGTTCACGCTATTGGTTCGATAACCCTGATCACCCCGGTACCACGGCGCTGTGCATTGAGCGCTATCTCAATTACGGCATCACGCTGGATGAGTTGACCAGCGGTAAGCCGATTATTGGTATTTGTCAGTCGGGTTCGGATTTAACCCCATGTAACCGCCACCATATTGATTTGGTCAAGCGGGTGAAGGACGGTATTCGCGCCGCAGGCGGCGTGCCGTTTGAATTTCCCATGCACCCGATTCATGAGAACGTGCGGCGGCCCACTGCGGCACTGGACCGTAACCTCGCCTATTTGGGCATCGTGGAAGTGCTCCACGGCTACCCACTAGACGGCGTCGTATTGACCACCGGCTGCGATAAAACTACTCCCGCCGCGCTAATGGCAGCGGCAACGGTGAATATCCCGGCCATCGTGCTTTCCGGCGGGCCGATGCTCAACGGCTGGCGCGGCGCCGAGCGGGTCGGCTCGGGTACGATTATCTGGGAGCTACGCAAGCGCCTAGCAGCGGGTGATATCGACTACGCGGAGTTCCTTTCCCGCGCCAGCGATTCGGCACCTTCCATTGGCCACTGCAATACCATGGGCACCGCCTCCACCATGAACTCCATGGCGGAAGTGCTGGGAATGAGCTTGCCCGGTTCCGCAGTGATTCCCGCGCCCTATAAAGAGCGGGCGATGGTCGCCTACGACACCGGCACGCGGATTGTCGATATGGTCTGGGAAGATCTGCGCCCGCTGGATATCCTAACCCGCGAAGCGTTTGAGAACGCGATTGTGGCGTGTTCCGCGCTGGGCGGCTCTTCAAACGCACCGGTGCACATTAATGCGATTGCCCGCCATGCGGGTATCGAGATTAATAACGACGACTGGCAGCGTCTGGGCCATGAAATCCCGCTGCTGGCCAACGTGATGCCTGCGGGTGCCTTTCTGTGCGAAGAGTTCCACCGTGCTGGCGGCGTTCCCGCGATTCTCCACGAGTTACAAACGGCGGGTAAACTGCACGGCGATGCGCTGACGGTCAACGGCCGCTCGATAGGCGATAATCTACAGGGTCGCGAAACCCAGGACCCCGATGTGATTTGTCGCTACGGCGATCCGCTGGTCGAGCATGCGGGCTTCCTCAATCTCAAGGGCAACCTGTTCGACTCGGCGCTGATGAAAACCAGCGTGATCTCCCGGGATTTCCGCGAGCGCTTTCTGAATGATCCCAACGACCCGGAAGCCTTTGAAGGTAAGGTTGTGGTATTTGACGGCTCGGAGGATTACCACGCCCGTATCGATGACCCGGCGCTTAACATTGATGCCCGTACTATTCTGGTGATGCGCGGCGCAGGCCCGGTTGGCCACCCCGGCGGTGCCGAGGTCGTCAACATGCAGCCGCCAGAGGCGCTGATCAAGCAAGGCATCGAGTCGCTGCCGTGCCTGGGCGATGGGCGTCAGTCAGGCACCTCTGGCTCGCCGTCGATCCTTAATGCCTCCCCAGAAGCCGCTACCGGCGGCGGCCTGGCGCTGCTGGAAAGCGGTGATCGGCTGCGGGTTGATCTCAAACGTGGTGAGGTACAGCTTTTGATTGAAGCCAGTGAGCTAGAAGCACGCCGGACGCTTTTGGCTGAGCAGGGTGGCTACCGCTACCCCGGCCACCAGACTCCTTGGCAAGAGATCCAGCGCAGTATGGTCGAGCCGCTGGATCGCGGGATGACCCTGGAGCCCGCCACCAAGTATCGCGATGTCGCTCGCCAGCATCCGCCTAGAGACAATCACTAAAGGATTTGTTACCACACATGAGTCGTTGGAGTACCTTTTCGCATCGTCAGCAGGGGCTGCTGTTGACCGGCGGCGGCGCGATAATCATGGCGCCGGATGCCTTGCTGATCAAGGTAGCTGACCTGCCCGACGCGGAAATACTGATGTGGCGCGGTTTTCTCTCCGGGCTGGGTTTTCTGCTGATTGCCTTGGCGCGCTATGGCCGAGGCACGCTGGCAGCCTACCGTCGCTGTGGCTGGACCGGCATCGCCGTGGCGCTGCTATTCAGCCTGACCACCTGTGGCTTCGTGCTGGGCAACCAGTACACCAAGGCAGGCAACGTGCTGATGATACTGGCTAGTTCGCCGATTATCGCCGCTGTTCTCTCCTGGATTATCCTCAAAGAGCGGTTGCCCAGGCGTACTTGGCTGGCAATTTGTCTCTGCATGGTGGGTATAGCGATGATCGCGCTGGATGATGCGGGTGCCGGCTCGTGGGTGGGGAACGCTTTCGCCTTGATGGCAGCAACCACCCTGGCCATTAACTTCACTCTCTGCCGCACGCGGCCGGGGGTGGACATGAGCCCGATGCTAGTATTTAACGGACTTGTCGTCGGTAGCGTTGCGGGAATCTTTTGGCTGGCGGGCAGTGAACCGAGCCTGCCAGCCACCAACCAACTCGCCGTGGTTATCCTGCTGTGTCTGATTATCGTGCCCTGCGGGGTGACGCTACTACAGCGCGGGCCGCTCTATCTACCGTCTGCGGAAGTGGGCCTACTGCTATTGCTTGAAGTGGTGGTGGGGACGCTATTAGCTTGGTGGATTTTAGGCGAGCAGCCCGCGCCGATCGCCATGGTCGGCGGCCTTCTGGTACTGGGCACACTGAGTGCGAAGGGCCTCTATGAAAGGCGCCTTGAGCTACGCATGCGCGCCGGATTTGAACCTGCCTCACCGATAACAGTAGACCGGTCAAGTACGTTATGATGGGCAGGAATCGAAATAGGGTCTTAACGTAGTGACGTCATCTCTCAGCAAGCCAGCCGCTCGCCCCAGTATCGCCGAATACCTCGCCGAGAAGATCTTTGGCGGGCGCTATCATCCCGGCGATCTTGTGCCGCGTGAAATGGATCTATGTGAACGCTTTGCGATCAATCGCTCGGCGGTGCGCAGCGACCTGCGCCAACTGGTGGAGGCGGGCATTATCGAGCGTATCTCTGGGCATGGTTCCAAAGTACGCGAGTATTCAGAGTGGCATATTCTCGACGCTCAGGTGACCGACTGGCTGACCCGCTACGCCGCCCCCAATCCGGAAATACAGCGCGAAATCCTCGCCTTTCGTTTGGATGTAGAACCCTATGTGGCGATGACCGCCGCCAAGCGCGCCAAGGCGCGGGATCTGGTGGCCATCGAAGAAGCCTTTGAAGGGCTGGGGCAGAACCTGCGCAATGCCACCTGCGAAGAGGAGCGGCGGCTGCATAGCGAGTGTGATGTTGCCTTCCATGAGGCGATCTTCAAAGCGACCCACAATATTGTCTGGGCGCAGCTATCGCATATCCTGCGGCCCTCTATCTTTATGCTGGTATCCATGTCCAACGAGAATGCCGTTGACCCCGATGAAAGCCTGGAGCGTCATCGTCAGCTGATGGAGAGCATTCGCCTGCGCCGCCCCCGCGAAGCATTTTTAGCGGCTCAGGCTGTATTGGCAGGCACCGCCGCTGCGTTGGGCTTAGAGCACAGCGCCAGCTCACTGGGCCGTAGTGTCGAGTTGCCGCATAACACCCATTGACTCTGCCCCCTCTTAGCCACTTTCAGTTAAGCGATTCTTGATTCGTTTTTTCCATTAAAAAGGCAAGCGTATGTCTGACTTCACCCTTGGCCTGGTGGGCGTGGGCAAGATTGTTCGCGACCAACACCTACCGGCAATCGCCGCTACTCCAAACTGCCACCTTGTTGCCACGGCAGACCCTCACGCCTCACTGCCGGATTTACCCGCTTATCAAGGCCTGGAGGCGATGCTTGACGCACATCCTGACATCACCGCCGTCGCCATTTGTACGCCAACGCATTTGCGCTATTCACAGGCGCGAGCAGCGTTGATGCGCGGTAAACACGTACTGCTGGAAAAACCGCCAGGGGCGACGTTAAGCGAAGTAGAGGACTTAATTGCCTGCGCTAAGCAACAAGGCGTCAGCCTGTTCGCGGCTTGGCACTCGCGCTTTGCGCCCGGCGTAGCGCACGCACAGCAGTGGTTAGCCGACCGTCAGGTGCAGCGGGTTGAGATCGAGTGGAAGGAGGATGTGCGGGTGTGGCATCCGGGTCAGGCATGGATCTGGCAGCCTGGTGGCATGGGCGTGTTTGATCCCGGTATTAACGCGCTGTCGATTGCGACCGAAATCCTACCTCAACCGTTTTTTCTGCAACAAGCGCGGCTGCTAGTGCCGAGCAATGCGCAAACGCCGATTGCGGCGGAGCTCTCCTTTACAGACCCTGAAGGCGCAGCCATTGCGGCAGCCTTTGACTTTCGTCAGAGCGGTCCGCCCACCTGGGATATGCATGTCGAGAGTAGTGATGGCAGTCGCTTGAGTCTTACCCAAGGCGGCTGCTGCTTGATGATTGACGGCGAGCTCGTGGTGGAAGCCGAAGAGCGCGAGTACCAAGGCCTCTACGCACGTTTTGCTGAGCTAATCGCAAACAGGCGCAGCGAGGTGGATGTTGCCCCGCTACGCCAAGTCGCCGATGCGTTTCTATATGGTCATCGAGAAACCACCGACGCCTTCATTGAGTAACGTCTTGAGTGACGCTGGTTTATTCCCGCTTACCATCGACCAAGCGTGATACGCCAGCCGGGTTACCATCACGAATCGCTTCCGGCAGCAGGCCTTCCGGCAGCGCCTGGTAGCACACCGGGCGCAGGAAGCGGAAGATCGCTGCGCTACCTACCGAGGTGGTGCGTGAATCCGACGTCGCCGGATAAGGGCCGCCATGTACCATGGCGTGGCATACTTCTACGCCCGTCGGCCAGCCGTTGGCCAGAATGCGTCCAGCCTTGCGCTCTAGCGTCGGCAGCAGTTGCTTGGCAGTCGCCAAGTCACCGTCATCTATCTGCAGCGTAATGGTGAGCTGGCCTTCCAGCTGAGCCGCCACACGGGCCACTTCCTGAGCATCGGCACAGGCGATAACCAGTGACGTGGAACCGAATACCTCTTCCTGTAACGCGGGGTCGCTCAGGAAAGCATCCGCCTGGGTGACAAACAGCCCCGCTTGGCAGGGGTGCGCTGTCTCACCGGCCTGGCCGCGCGCCACCTCGGTGACCTTGTCATGGCTTGCGAGCCGACTAACGCCCTGCTGATAGGCGTCATGAATACCCGGCGTCAGCATGGTTTGGCCTGCGCTACCCATAACGCCTTCACCGGCTGCCGCAACAAAGGCATCCAGCTCAGGGCCTTCGATTGCAATCACTAGCCCAGGGTTGGTGCAGAACTGTCCAGCGCCCATATTGAGCGAGCCAACAAATCCTTCGGCAATCGCTTTACCGCGCGCCTTGAGCGCTTCGGGCAGCAGGAAGACCGGGTTGATCGAGCTCATTTCAGCATACACCGGAATCGGCTGGGGCCGTGCCTGGGCGGTGGCCATCAAGGCCGTGCCACCACTGCGTGAACCGGTAAAGCCAACGGCTTGAATGCGCGGGTCAGCGACCAGTGCCTGACCGATCTCTTTGCCAGAACCGAATAGCAGCGAGAAGACGCCCTCGGGGAGATCGCACTTGGCCACGGCGCGCTGAATCGCGCGGCCTACCAGTTCGGAAGTGCCGGGGTGGGCAGAGTGGCCCTTGACCACGACCGGGCAGCCAGCCGCTAGCGCAGAGGCAGTGTCGCCACCGGCCACACTGAAAGCGAGCGGGAAGTTGCTGGCACCAAACACCGCCACGGGGCCCAGCCCGATATGGCGCTGGCGTAGGTCGGCGCGCGGTAGCGGCTCACGATCGGGCATGGCCGGATCGATACGCACATCCAACCATTCACCAGCGCGGACGACTGAGGCGAACAGACGAAGCTGGCCACAGGTGCGCCCCCGTTCGCCTTCTATACGCGGGCGGGGCAGGCCGGTTTCGGCCATGGCACGCTCAACCAGCTCATCACCGATTCCTTCGATTTCAGCGGCAATCGTCTCAAGAAACGTTGCCCGTGCCTCTAGGCCGGTTTCGCGATAGCTATCAAATGCTGCCTCGGCTAACGCACAGGCCTGTTCGACTTCGGCTTTGCTGCCGCCAGGGTAGGCAGGGCTAAGCGTTTCGCCAGTGGCGGGGTTTACGGCTTGAATGTCAGCCTGTTGGCCGCTGACGGCTTGCTGACCAATTAGTAGTTTGCCTTCCAGATTCATATAACCTCCTGCTGGTGCTAAAAAATGGTGTTAAAACGATTGTGTTAATAAGACTGTGTTACAAAGGCTGAGTTAAAGCGATTGAACGGTAATCGCCGGTGCGTCCGCCTCCACCTGAAGTGGATTGCGCAGGGCGCGCCCAAACGCATCAATACGAATCTCAAAGCGGTCACCTTCGCGTACCTTGACGTTGTCAGCAAAGCTTAGTGTAGCAGTGCCGAAAAAGTGTACGTGGATATCACCAGGGCGTCGGAAACCGGGGTATTTAAAGTGATGGTATTCAAGGTTGGCTAGGCTGTGGGCCATGTTGGCCTCGCCGGTCAAAAAAGGCTTTTCCCATACGGTCTCGCCGTCGCGCTGAATCGAGCTGGTGCCCTCTAAATGAGCGGGCAATTCGCCAATCAAAAGCTCCGGACCAAAACTGCAGGCGCGCAGTTTGGAGTGAGCCAGCCATAAGTAATTGAAGCGCTCGGTGACATGGTCAGAAAACTCGTTGCCAAGCGCATACCCGACTCTCCAGGGTAGACCGTCCTCGCCAATCACGTAAAGGCCTGCCAGTTCGGGCTCTTCGCCGGCATCTTGCGCGAACGCTGGCGAGGGGATCGCTGCTTCCGGCGCTACCACGCACTGGCCATCGCCTTTGTAGAACCACTCCGGCTGCGCGCCGATCTCGCCCGGGTTGGGTTTGCCGCCTTCCACGCCCAGCTTGAACATACGCATGGAGTCGGTTAGGTCTTCTTCCGCGGCCTGGGCTTTTGCGTGCATCGCCGAGCGAGTGTCGGCACTGCCCAAGTGGGTAAGGCCAGTGCCGGTGACCAAGCAGTGCGCTGGGTCGGCATGGGTCAAGGGCGGCAGCAGGCGCTTATCGTCGACTAACGCTTGGTAATCCAAACGCGTGTCGGTCAGCGCGGCGGTCACTGAGTCACTAATTGACTGACCAGCACTAATAGCGCGGTTGGCTAGCGTATAGGTATCGCAGTCGAGCAGCCTAACCTGTTGTTCACTCTCTACCAGCGCGGCGCGAACTTGGCCTTGGTAGTCACACTGAATCAGTCGCATAGTGATCTCCTTATAAAACCTATTGTCGTCGTTATCAAAGCGGCCAGATGGCGAGTTGCGGCCACATCAATAGCGCCGCGAGTATGCAAAGCTGAATGGCCATAAAGGGTAGTACAGAAATGTAAATATCTTTCAGGCTAATATCCGGGGGTGCCACGCTCTTAAGGTAGAAGGCAGCGGGGCCGAAGGGCGGTGACAGGAACGATACCTGCATATTGACGGCGAATAGAATGCCGAACCAGATCGGGTCGAAACCGAGCTGAATAACAATAGGCAGAAAGATCGGCAGGGCCAGCATGGCGATCCCGATCCAATCGAGGAATAGCCCCAGCACCAGCATAATCGCCATCATTACCAGGATAATCACAATCGGTGCTACATCAAGCCCCAGGATCAAGCTTGAGACAAAGCGGTTGCCCCCCATCAGATTGTAGACACCCACCAGGGCGGCGGCGCCGATACCGATCCAGATGATCATGCCGCAGGTATTCATGGTTTGGCCCAGGCTGTGGTGCAGCATGCCAGGGGTGAACTCGCCGCGCACAATAGTGGCGAGCAGTACGCCGAAGACGCCCATGGCCGCTGCCTCGGTGACCGAGGCGATACCGCCGTAGATAGTGCCTAACACCAAAAAGGCAATCAGCCCAGGCAGCAAAATGGCTTTCACCGCGTCCAGCTTGGTGGCGAAGGGGTTATCCTGGGTGTCTCTATCTAATGGCGGCCCTAGCGCGGGATTTCTTAAGCAGCGCACCAGCACATAGGCAATATAAGACCCCATCAAAATCACCGCTGGCGTCACGGCCGCAGCGAACAGGTCGGCAATCGATACGCTGGCGATCAGGCCATAGATAATCAGTACGATTGAGGGCGGCATCATGGTGCCCAGGGCGCCACCGGCACACACGACCCCGATGGAGAGATGCTTGTCGTAGCCCAGGCGAAGCATTTGTGGCAACGCCAGAATCCCCAGCAGCACGATCTCGCCGCCGATAATGCCCGAGAGCGCCGCCAGGAAAAACGCCACCACGATGGTCTGTACCGCCACGCCACCCGGCAGGCGCCCGGCAAAAACGCGCATGGCGTTAAACAGGTCTTTGGCGATGCCAGAGCGGTCCAGCAGCGATGCCATCAAGACGAACATGGGCACCGCTACCAGCGAATACTCGGTGATAAATCCATAAACGCGGCTGGTGACCAGCGGCAGCGCCGCCTCGCCGAACCAGCCGAAGGTGAACGCCATCGCTACCAAGCCGGTGATAAACGCCAGCGGCAGACCGGTGACTAGTAGCGCGAAAATGGCCCCGACCATGAGGATCGTTGCGGTTGAGATATCCATCAGCGAGGCTCCTCAGTGCTGGCATTAGGCTTGGCCTTAAGCGATTGCCATAAATGCAGTAAGGCCTGGAGGGTCATTAATGCCAGTGCAAATAGAATCATGCCCTTAACCATGGCGGGAAAGGGCGGGTTCCAGGAGGTGCCAGAGCGCTCCAGCGACCATTCGCCAAGTGGGTTATGGGAAGCGCCCCAAAACATATGAAAAGCGGCGTAGCTCATTGACAGGCAGAAAATCAGGGTGAGTAGGTCGTTGAAGCGGTCCATCCAGCATTTTAAGCGTGGCCCGGCGCTGTCGTAGAGCACTTTGACGCGGATATGGCTGTTGCGCGCCATGGCCGCTGGTCCGCCCAGCACAAAGATGACGGCGATGAGAAACACCACGGTTTCGTGCACCCACGAGGTCGGGTTGTTAAAGCCGTAACGCATAAAGACTTCGACGACGCTGATACCCATTGCCACCAGCACCAACCAGGAAACAGCTTGGCCACCACGGGCGATCAATCGGTCAAGCGCATTACGCTCGGGAGAGATCTCCTCTACCGTTTCGAGAATCTCGGGAAGATCATGTGTGGGAGGAGAGCGATATTGATTGTCAGGCGTTTTTTGAGACATGGCGCGACTCTACGCGCATCGCTCGGGATGTTTCCCGAGCGATGCGTTGGTTAGGTTAGTGAGGCAGAAAATTGAGAACAGGGCGTTAGAGCAGATTGCGCGAGCGCAAAAAGGCGGTCGCCGAGTCATAGACTTTCTGGGTCATCTCATTTTCACCCGCCCACTCTTTCCACTCCTGCTCAGCCGCGGTGCGGAATTTCTTACGCTCTTCTTCGGGCAAGTTGAAGGGATGAACGTCTGGGTCATCCTGAAGCCGCTGCAAGGTCTCAATATCCTGCTCTTTGAGGCGCGCAATCAGGTCATACGCCATGCCATCAAAGGCGGTATTTAACGTCGTTTGTAGCTCCTCGGGCAGGCCATCCCAGATATCCTTGTTGATCGAGACAGCGATCATTGGCATGGAGTGAAAGCCAGGGTAAAGCGGGTAAGGGGCGAAGGCGTGCAGGCCCATGGCGTCGTTGTTGGAGAGCACCGTGGAGTCGGCAGCGTCGATCACGCCTTTTTCCAGACCGGTATACACCTCAGAACCCGGCAGATTGACGGGCGTGGCGCCAATGCGCTCGAAGATGTTGTACACCATGCCTTGCGGGGCGCGAATCTTAAGCCCTTCAAAATCGGCGATGGATTCGATAGGTACCGTGGAGGGTACTGACTCCAGCGGAAAGGTCGCTGCGCTGATCAAATGCGCGCCATAAGGTTCGACTAGTTCGTTGTACAGATCTTCGCCGCCGCCGTACTTCATGTACTCCAAGAAGTCGTAGGGATTCTGCCAGGCGCCAACAAGGTTGCCGAGCATGCCGAACGCGGGATCCTGGCCAGAAAAGTAGCTGGGGTCGGTCATATGACCCTGCAGAATACCGGCACTGACCGCCGAGAGCGTTTCGGTGGGGCCAACCACGGCGTTAATCGGCATTACCTCAATCTCAACACGACCATCGGTCATTGCCGTAATCTTATCAGCCCACTCCTGTTTGATCTTAAAGCTGGGCTCGCCCGAGGTTTCTGACGCCTGAAACTTCCACTCGTACTCGGCCGCCTGAGCCGTTGAAAGGCCTAGCAGCAGCGCTGAGCCAGTGAGTAGCAAACTGTATTTCGATGTGAGCATGGCACTATTCCTCAAGATTCTTGTTGTGGAGAAAGTGGTGGTGAACGGGGTCAGCGACCCATATGGAGAGGGTAATGTTGAACATTAAGAGCAATTGTTCAACATATACTTTTGTATGGTCGACTATCTCGTAAAGGTGGTTTAGTGTCGTGCAAATTCAAAACAGCCATCGACACATACCACTAGGCCGTCAGCTGTCACCGAACTAAAACAAGGAGTTAACTTCATGGGCCAACGTCAACGTCCGCTGCGCAGTGCTGAATGGTTTGGCACGGCTGATAAGAACGGATTTATGTACCGCAGTTGGATGAAAAACCAGGGCATTCCCGACCATGAGTTTCAGGGCAAACCGATCATCGGTATCTGCAACACCTGGTCGGAGCTCACTCCTTGCAATGCGCACTTTCGTAAGTTGGCGGAGCACGTGAAGCAGGGCGTGCTGGAGGCGGGGGGCTACCCGGTGGAGTTCCCGGTGTTCTCCAACGGCGAATCCAACCTGCGCCCCACCGCGATGTTTACCCGCAACCTGGCCAGCATGGACGTGGAGGAAGCGATTCGCGGCAACCCCATCGATGCGGTGGTGCTGCTGGTGGGCTGCGACAAAACTACCCCGGCGCTGCTGATGGGCGCGGCGAGCTGCGATATCCCCACCATCGTGGTCACCGGCGGGCCGATGCTTAACGGCAAGCACAAGGGCAAGGACATTGGCTCCGGCACCGTGGTCTGGAAGCTCTCCGAACAGGTCAAGGCAGGCGAAATATCGCTGCACGACTTTATGGCCGCGGAAGCCGGCATGTCCCGTTCGGCGGGCACCTGTAACACCATGGGCACTGCCTCCACCATGGCCTGCATGGCTGAATCGCTGGGCACCTCGCTGCCCCATAATGCGGCGATTCCGGCCGTCGACTCCCGCCGCTATGTGCTGGCGCACCTCTCGGGTAACCGGATTGTCGAGATGGTCAACGAAGACCTGCGGCTCTCCAAAATCCTCACCAAGGAAGCCTTCGACAACGCCATTCGCACCAATGCGGCGATTGGCGGCTCCACCAACGCGGTGATCCACCTCAAGGCGATTGCTGGGCGTATTGGTGTCGACCTCACCCTGGACGACTGGAGCCGGGTAGGGCGTGGCACCCCGACGGTAGTGGATCTGCAGCCCTCCGGACGTTTTCTGATGGAGGAGTTCTACTACGCTGGTGGCTTGCCTGCCGTGCTTAGGCGCCTGGGCGAGGCCGACCGGCTGCCCTTCAAGGACGCGCTCACCGTTAACGGCAAAACGCTTTGGGAGAACGTTCAGGACGCACCGCTCTACAACGACGAAGTGATTCGCCCGCTGGATAACCCGCTTACCGCGGACGGCGGCATCTGCGTGGTGCGCGGTAATCTGGCCCCCAACGGCGCGGTGCTCAAGCCCTCGGCGGCCACCGCCGAGCTGATGCAGCACCGCGGTCGTGCGGTGGTGTTTGAGGACTTCGACGACTACAAGGCGCGCATCAACGACCCGGATCTCGACGTGGAAGCCAATGACATCCTGGTCATGAAACACTGCGGCCCGCGGGGTTATCACGGCATGGCGGAAGTAGGCAACATGGGCCTGCCGCCCAAGATTCTTGCTCAGGGCATTACCGATATGGTGCGCATCTCCGACGCCCGTATGAGCGGCACCGCCTACGGCACCGTGGTACTGCACGTCGCGCCCGAAGCCGCCGCCGGTGGCCCGCTGGCCGCGGTACGTAACGGTGATTGGATCGAGCTTGACTGCGAAAGCGGGCGACTGCATCTGGAAGTCAGCGATGAAGAGCTGGCCTCGCGTCTGGCCGAGAGCGACCCCACCGCTGCTTCAACACTAATCGCCAGCCAGGGCGGCTACCGCCAGCTCTATATCGAGCGGGTGCTCCAGGCCGACGAGGGCTGCGACTTCGACTTCCTGGTGGGCTGCCGCGGGTCTGATGTGCCGCGTCATTCGCACTAACTGACGAAGCTGGCCTGGCTCTCCGACAGCGTCTCGCCATCGGTAGCGTGTAGCGCCATGGCGATGCCGCCCATGCAGGTCATGTCGCGATCCCAGGCGCAGCTTTCGAGGCGGGTGGTGCCTCTCAGTTCGGCCACCAGGGCTTCATCAATGGCGCTGTGCATGGTGGTCTGCATGGCGTCAAAACCGCGCACGCCGGCGCCGGTAATCAGCACTAGATCGGGGTTAAACAGCGCCAGAATATTGGCGATGCCATAGCCCAACGCGCGGCCCGCTTCGGCGTAGATACGCTGCATCGCCGGGTCGCCGTTCAACGCCTGTTGGGTTAGCGCCTGCATCTGCTGCTCTGAAGGGTGAGCGCTGTCGCCACCGCTAGGTAATGCTATATGGTCGGCGGCGGCGCGATAAAGCGCATAGTCGCTGGCATAAGCTTCAATGCAGCCTCGTCGGCCGCAGGCGCACAGGGCGCCATCGGGTTGGTATTTGCTATGTCCAAACTCGGCCGCTGAGCCATTGGCGCCAAGATAAGGCACGCCGTTAATCAGTACCGACATGCCGATACCGTAGCCCAGCATAATGACCACCAGGTTGGGGCAGTCTGCATAGTCAGGTTTTGCCGCGAGCACCCCGGCAATGCAGTTAGCATCGTTTTCCAGTAGAACGCTGCAGTGAAAACGATCGGCTAATTGTGCCGATATCGGTGCGTTGCGAAAGCTTAACGCGGGTGACCAGATAATCGACCCGCTTTGCGAAGATACCACCCCCTGCACGGCCAAACAGATCCCCGCCAAACGTTTAAATCCGTTTAGCTGTTGCGCACAAATAGCGCTGATCTTCTCTTCCAGCAGCGTTTCCAGGTCGTTGGCGCTCAGCGTCAGGGTGGGCACCGCGTGGTGCTCGCTATGGCGTACCTGGCCCGAAAAATCGCCCACCACTAACTGAATCTCATTGATCGATAGCTTGATGCACACCACGCAGGCCGCTTGCGGGTTGAGCTCAACCAGCGTCTTGGGCCGCCCACGCCCGGAGGGGCGGGGTGTTTCTGGCGGCCGTTCCTTGATCAGGCCCTGCTGAAGCAGCTCGGCGCTGATGGAGGTCACCGTGGCGGAGCTGATGCCATTCAGCGCACCCAGGTCAACACGTGCAACCGGTCCTTGGTCTCGCAGGGTACGGATAACCGCCAGCGTGTTGTCATAGCGGCTGGTATCAGTCGACGTAAGCGCCATAAAAATGCCGTTATTGTTTGAGGTGAAAAATCGCAAAATGCGACCTAAGTTGCATATGCGTTTATTTATTTTAGCACCTAAAGTAAATAAAGCATCGCACGGCATATAAATAATATTGGTAAGCCTTAAACGCATAATAACAACAGTAACAACAGGTGGCTCCATGCTCTTATCAGCGCGCAAACTCTGTCGCTCGTTTGGCGAAAACCAGGTCTTATTCGACGTTGATCTCGACCTTCAGGCAGGTGAAGTGCATGCCCTGTTGGGTGAGAACGGCGCTGGAAAATCGACGCTGGTCAAAATTCTGGCCGGCTACCTTAGCGCGACATCTGGCGACGTGTTGGTGGACGGCCGCCAACGGCATTACCGCTCCAGTGGTGAGGCGGAAGCCGACGGTGTGGTGATGATCCATCAAGAGCTAGCGTTGGCTGAACAGCTCAGCGTGGAGGAGAACATCTTCCTGGGTCGCGAACTGCGCCGGGGGCTTTTTCTGGATCGGCGAGCCATGCGGGAGCGTAGCCGTGAGGCGCTGACAGAACTCGAAACCGACGTCGATCCACGCGCTCGAGTGAAAGATCTCAGCACCTCAGACCAGCAGATGGTGGAAATCGCCAAGGCGATCACCCGCGATGTGCGCGTGCTGATTATGGACGAACCCACCGCGACCCTCACGGAAAATGAAGTAAAAGTGCTGTTCGCACTCATCGACCGTTTGCGCCAGCGGGGCGTGGCGATTCTGTATATCTCCCACAAGCTGCGTGAAATTGAGCAGATTGCCGACCGCGTGACGGTGCTGCGCGACGGCCATTTGGTGGATAGCGGCTCCATGGCCGGGCGTAGCAAAGAGGAATTGGCGCGACTGATGGTGGGGCGTGAAATCACGGACATGTACCCACCGCGCACGCAGCTTCCTGACGATGCGCCGGTGGTGCTGGAAGCGCGGAATATGGTGGTGCCCGGCGCCGTTAAACAGGCCAGCTTTACCCTGCGCCGGGGAGAAGTATTGGGGTTTGGTGGCATCGTGGGGGCCGGGCGAACCGCGCTGCTTGAAGCCGTGCTAGGTCTGCGTAGTAAAAGTGCCGGTCAAGTGCTGCGCAACGGGCAGCCGGTGGTGTTGCGCCATCTTCGCGATGCGGTACATCAGCGGATTGCCTATCTCACCGAGGATCGCAAGGGCAAAGGTCTGGTGCTCAACATGGATCTGCGCTCCAACGTTACCTTGCTCAACTTGCGCGCTCACTGCCACCCGCTGATTGATCATCGCCGTGAAGAGCAAGCCTTTCAACAGGCGATTGAGCGCTTCGATATTCGACTGCGCACCGCTGCACGCACCGCCGCTGAGCTCTCCGGCGGCAACCAGCAAAAGCTGCTGCTCGCCAAGGTGATGTCTATCGACCCGGAAATTGTGATTATCAATGAGCCGACGCGGGGCATCGATGTGGGTACCAAGCACCAGATTTATCACTTTATCCGCGAGTTAACGGATTCAGGCTGCTCGGTGATTCTGATCTCGTCGGAGATGGGTGAGCTGATTGGTCTATCCCATCGAGTGGCAGTGATGTGTGCCGGCGTGCTCACTGGCGTACTTGAAGGCGAGCAAATTAATGAAGAAGAAATCATGCAGTACGCATCCGGTATTAAAGGAGCAGGGGTCGATGAGCAGTGTCATGGCTAATAACAAAACGACTAATAAAGCAGCGAATAAAATGATTACTCAAAAAGGCTTCGCGATTGACCTGAAAACCTGGGGGCCGTTTGTGGCGCTGGTGGCTTTAGGGCTACTCGGCGTGCTGATTAACCCGGCGTTTCTGGGGCTGGATAACCTTTCGAACATGCTCACCCGCAGTGCCTTTATCGGCATTATCGCCATTGGCGCCACTTTTGTGATTACCGCCGGTGGGTTGGACCTTTCGGTGGGGGCCATGGCGGCCTTTATTGCCGGAGTGATGATTATTCTGATGAATAGCCTCGTCGAGCAGTTCGGCGCGGGGTGGACCACCATACTGCTGGGTATTGGCGCTTCGTTGTTGCTGGGGATTTGCGCAGGCTTTATCAACGGCATTGTGACGACGAAAGGCAAGATCGAAGCGTTTATTGTCACCCTTGGCACCATGGGGATTTACCGTTCGCTGGTGACCTACCTTTCTGATGGCGGAACGCTGACGCTGGATTGGGCCGTGCGCGATATCTACCGCCCGGTGTACTACGGCAGCTTTTTGGGCATCACCATACCTGTGTGGGTATTTTTGGCAGTGGCCGTCATCGGCTACATCTTGCTCAACCATACGCGCTTTGGTCGCTACTGCTTTGCCATCGGCTCTAATGAAAAGGTCGCCGAATACAGTGCCATCCATGTGGATCGCGTGAAAACCCTGACCTACATGCTGCAAGGCGTGTGTGTGGCGCTAGCAACGATTATTTATGTGCCGCGTTTGGGTTCTGCCTCGGGGGCTACCGGGGTGCTCTGGGAGCTTGAAGCGATTGCCGCGGTGATTATTGGCGGCACCATGCTGAAGGGTGGGCATGGGCGCATATGGGGCACGGTGGTGGGCGCCATCATGCTCACCATGATTGGCAATATTCTTAATCTGACCGATGCCATTTCCAACTATCTCAACGGCACGGTGCAAGGGATCATTATTATTGTGGCGGTCTATCTGCAGCGTGCATCGTGGAGGAAAACAGGACCATAAACACACTCACTAATAGCGCAACATCAATGACAAGCAGCGAAACATAACAAGTACAAACACGAAAGGAGCATCACCATGCGAAGCATCAAGACAGCAGTGAAGGCCTGCGTCACTACCGCAGCACTTACTTCAGCGATAGGGCTTTCCGGCGCCGCCGTTGCCCAGGAGTATACCATCGGTGTTTCCATCCCGGCCGCCACTCATGGTTGGACAGGCGGCGTTAACTACCACGCCGAAGAGGCCAAAAAACGCCTTGAAGAGCTCTATCCCGATATTGAAATCACCATCTCCACCGCGGGCACCGCTGGCGAGCAGGCCAATGACCTAGAGGACTTGGTATCGCTGCGCAACATCGACGCGCTGGTGGTGCTGCCGTTTGAGTCTGGCCCGCTGACCGATCCGGTACGCCGGGTTAAAGAGTCCGGGGTGTTCGTTACCGTGGTGGATCGGGGGCTGACTGAAGAGGGAATCCAGGATCTCTATGTGGCGGGCAACAATCATGAGTTAGGCCGCGTGTCCGGCGAGTACATCCGCGAACGCCTTGATGATGAAGGCGACATTGTCGTGCTGCGCGGCATTCCCACGGTGATCGACGATGAGCGCGTGCAAGGCTTCCAGGAAGCGATCGAAGGTTCCAACGTCAATATTCTCGATATGCAGCACGCCAACTGGAACCGCGACGATGGCTTTGAAGTCATGCAGGACTACCTGTCTCGCTTCGATAATATCGACGCAGTCTGGGCCCAGGATGACGATATCGCGCTAGGGGTCATTGAAGCCGTGCGCCAGGCAGATCGTGAAGACGAGCTGTTTATCGTTGGTGGCGCGGGCATGAAGGACATCATCAAGCGGGTCATGGAAGGCGACGAGCTGGTCCCGGTGGACGTGCTTTATCCGCCCGCCATGATCGCCACGGCCATGGATCTTACCGTGCAGCACTTTGTCTCCAATGGCCCGGTATTGGGTGAGTACATTCTGGGCTCGCCGCTGATCACCGAGGAGAACGCCGAGCAGTACTACTTCCCCGACTCGCCGTTCTGATCTGACCTAAAGCGCGGGTGAAGTCGCCCGCGTTCCTCTACTCACGCCATTTAGATTTCACTGAGAGAGTCCTATGAAAACCATCAAAGGGCCAGCGCTCTTTCTCGCCCAGTTTGCCGGTGATGAAGCCCCCTTTAATAGCCTCGACAGCATTGCCGCCTGGGCGTCGGGGCTGGGTTATAAAGGCGTGCAGATCCCCAGCTGGGATGCACGCATGATCGATCTCAAGCGTGCCGCCGAGAGCCGCACCTACTGCGACGAGATCAAAGGTACTCTGGCCGAACACGGGCTGGCGCTCACCGAACTCTCCACCCACCTTCAGGGTCAGTTAGTCGCCGTGCATCCCGCTTACGATGAGATGTTCGACGGCTTTGCGGTACCCGAAGTGCGCGGTAATCCCAAGGCGCGCCAGGCCTGGGCAGTTGATCAGCTCAAGCTGGCCGCCAAGGCATCGCAAAACCTCGGCCTCACCGACCACGGCACCTTTTCTGGATCGCTGGCGTGGCCGTTCATCTATCCCTGGCCCCAGCGCCCGGCAGGATTGATCGAAACCGCGTTCGATGAGCTGGCGAAACGCTGGCGCCCGATCTTGGACGCCTTTGACGAGGCAGGGGTTAACCTCTGCTACGAGATTCATCCTGGCGAAGATCTCCACGACGGCATTACCTTTGAGATGTTTCTCGAGCGGGTCGGCAACCACCCGCGCTGTCACATCCTTTACGACCCCAGCCACCTGATCCTGCAGCAGCTCGACTACCGTGGTTTTCTGGATGTATATCGCGATCACATTCAGATGTTTCATGTTAAAGATGCCGAGTTTAATCCCAGCCCCAAACAGGGCGTTTACTCGGGTTATCAGTCGTGGACGGAGCGCGCAGGGCGTTTTCGCTCCCTGGGCGATGGTCAAATCGACTTCAAGTCGATCTTCTCCTGGATGGCGGCCAACGACTACCACGGTTGGGCGGTGCTGGAGTGGGAGTGCTGCCTGAAGCATCCGGAAGTCGGTGCCCGGGAAGGCGCAATCTTTATTCGCGACCACATTATTGAGGTAACCGAGCGGGCGTTTGATGACTTCGCCGGCGGCGGCTCCGACCAAGCCGCCAATCGCCGCATCCTCGGTGTTTAATAACGTGCCTCAATTAATTAAATGCCATTAATTCAACGACAGCGGAGAGCAACACGACATGAGCACTCAACACGACACGCCGCGTCGGCTGCGCCTGGGCATGGTCGGCGGTGGCCAGGGAGCGTTTATCGGCGGGGTACACCGCATCGCCGCACGGCTGGATGACCACTATGAACTGGTGGCCGGGGCTTTTGCCTCGGACCCCGAGCGCAGCCGGGCCGCGGCCGCAGAACTGCACGTGGCCGCAGATCGCGCTTATCCCGACTACCAAACCATGGCCGAAGCGGAGCGCAAGCGATCGGATGGCATCGATGTGGTCGCCATTGTGACCCCCAACCATGTGCACTTCGACGTAGCGCGCACCTTTTTGGAAGCGGGTTTTCACGTGATCTGCGATAAGCCAATGACGATCACCCTGGACGAGGCGCAAACCCTGGCCGAGCTGGTGGAAAGAAAGGGGCTGTTCTTCGGCTTGACCCATAACTACTCCGGCTACTCGTTGGTTCGCCAAGCGCGCGAGATGGTGGCCAATGGTGAGCTGGGAGATCTTCGCGTCGTCCAGGTGGAGTACCCGCAAGATTGGCTCTCCACCCGCTTAGAAGAGAGCGGCGTCAAGCAGGCTGAGTGGCGCACCGACCCCAAACGCAGCGGCCCGGCGGGTTGTTTAGGGGATATCGGCACTCATGCGTATCACCTGGCGCGTTATGTCACAGGGTTGCAACTGGAATCACTCGCCGCCGATATGCACACCTTTGTCGAAGGGCGAGCATTGGATGACAACGTACATATGCTGCTGCGCTTCAAGGGCGGCGCGCGGGGCATGCTGTGGTCGAGCCAGGTCGCGCCGGGCAACGAAAACGGTCTGCAACTGCGCGTTTATGGCAGCAAGGGTGGCCTTGCCTGGCGCCAGGAAAATCCCAACCAGCTAATGCACTCACCACTGGGTGAGCCCACGCGGCTATTGACTCGCAACGGCCCCGGCCTGGGGGATGCCGCCTTGGCAGCCGCGCGTATTCCACCAGGGCATCCGGAAGGCTATCTCGAAGCCTTTGCTCAACTCTATCGTGATTTCGCTGTGCAAATCCATGCCCATCAACGCGGGGAAAGTGCCCACGCATTGGCGATGCCAACGCCCGGCGTCACCGATGGTGTCGATGGTTTGACATTCATTACCCGCGCCCTGGCGTCGTCCGCCGCCGGTGGGCAGTGGGTGGATATGTAGAAAAGGTCTTCGGCAATAACAATAAATGGAAGAGAGACACCTATGAACCAACCTTCAGCGCGCTATGCGAGCCTTGAGCAGCGGGTGGTCTTTATTACCGGCGGTGGCAGTGGCATCGGGGCTTCGCTTACACGCGCCTTTCATCATCAGGGCTCACGGGTGGTATTTGTCGATATCGACGATGAAGCGAGTGAGGCGCTGGTCGAAGAGCTCCGCGTCGAGACAGGCGAAGCGCCGCGCTTTCATCACTGTGATATTCGCGACGTAGCAAGCCTACAGCAGGTCATCGCCGAGACCGGGCAGCACCTCGGGCCAATACATACCCTGATTAACAATGCGGCTAGTGATGACCGCCACGCCTGGCAGGATGTGGATGTTGCCTATTGGGATGAGCGCATGTCGCTCAATCTGCGGCCGATGTTCTTTGCTGCTCAAGCAGCCGCTGAACAGATGATGCAAGCGGGTGGTGGTTCGATCATCAATTTTGGCTCGGTTAGCGTGCAAATGGCGCTGGGTGGTTTGCCCGCTTATGTAACGGCCAAAGCGGCGGTGCACGGCTTAACCCGCAGCCTGGCACGCGACCTGGGTGAGCATAATATCCGCGTTAATACGCTGGTGCCCGGCGCGGTGATGACCGAACGTCAGCTCGAAAAGTGGATTAGTCCCGAGGACGAAATCACCATTCAAGAGCGCCAGTGCCTAAAAATACGCCTTGAGCCCCAGCATATCGCACCTGCCGTACTGTTTTTAGCCAGCAACGAAAGCCAGGCAATCTCAGGCCAGGCATTGACGGTAGATGCTGGCTGGGGTTAGGTGAAAATGCAGGCAATGATGTAAATAATCTTGGCGTTAAGAAAGGAGTGGATGGCTACTTGATGAGTTACTACAGTGAGTATTTATCTCATGCTGTTAGTGGTGACATATCGACTGTGGTAGGTGATGGAAATTTTAAATTACTACCTACTATCGCTTGACCGATACAGATTCATCTACTAGTTTAACTTCTGTACAGGTAGAGTAAGTTAAATCTTACCTTGCAAGTGAAGCCAAATAGGAGAAGGTATCATGATGAAGAAGGATTCTTTCAAAAAACTAGGCATTCTAGGCGTATCTTTTGCTTTGATGGCCAGCCCGTTAGCTTTTGCAGAGATGCAGGATGAAGACGAGCCGAAAATTGGTACTACGCAAGAAACTGATATAAATAATGAGGAAGGTTTAACGAATTCTTCTGAATTTGAAGAAGGCTCAGACCAAGATCCTACCATCGGTCACGATGTGGACGAACCGAAAACAGGGACTCGCCAGCAATCTGATCTAGATGAGCAAGGTGTAGAGGTTTCCACTGGCGATGAAGGCGACGACGAACCTATTCCTGGTACTGGCGGGCAAACTGACGTAGATACCGGAACGCGTGGCCAGCCTGATCTTGATGAAGATGATGATGAAGAATAAGACTTTGTTATAGGTTTTGAGGATATTATTAGCAGCAATTGTTTTAGATGAATCCAATAAAGATTCGATCTGTTATTTGTTGCAATGCTATTTATTTAAAAGTGTAATTCCTCAAATACCCATGATAAGTCTCAAATGCCCCGCCCTAGCGGGGCATTTTGCGTTTAGCGCCATGCAGAGCGCAGCTTTCAGGGGGATGCGCGCGTGCTGTTTTAGCCAGCGCCGAAAGCTAGGCTATTACCGGCCAGGAACTAACGGTAGATGCGGGGTGGGGTTTAGGAGAAGCCTCGCTATGGTGTAACGCCTCGTTTTGCGTAATGATTTGATCCTTGCCCCTACAAGGATGTTTCGATGCCGCTGAATTGGATGCCTCTGAACTGGACAGAAAAGCCCCAACTGCCCAAAGCTGAAGGCCGTATAGAAGCGATTGATTTGGCCCGTGGCATAGCCATTGGCTTGATGATCTTGAGTCATGCCATTAGCGGTCTCGTCGGCATTCGAAATGTGCCCGATTGGGGAATGGTGCCGATCCATTTTCTGACCAAATTCTCCTCATCGCTGTTTATTATGGTGTTTGGCATCGCGCTGGCCGTGGCGTTTCTTTCGCATACCCAAAGGGACGATTGGCCAAGGCGCCGCTTAAAGCTCTGGCTACGTGCCGTAGAAGTATGGTTTTGGTACAAAGCGCTGACTGTTTTTGAAATGCTCCCTTACTATCCACCCAGTGAAATTGTCGATGCGTTGCTCTATGGGCGTTTTGCGATTTGGGTCGAAATCTTAGGCTTCTACGCCATTGCGCTGTTATGGGTGCCTTTGATGCTGCCGCTATGGGCGCGAGCGCCGCTGTGGAGTCGCCTAGCGACGATTGGTGTGTTAGCCGCGCTGACTATTTGGCTGCAGAGTCTAACGTTTGGTGGCAACGATATTCTGAAAGCCTTATTGGTGGATCATGAAGACCACTACACCTGGGGGCAAATTAACCGTGCGCCGTTGATTCTAGTCGGGCTGCTTATCGGCGAGGCGCTACTCCGCTGCTATTTTGAACCCACCTCTCGCCGACGCTTAGTGCTTACGCTACTGGGGCTGGGTGCGCTGATGGTGGCGGGGTTTTATGCATTGGCGTTTGCCAGTGGCGATGTCGATGCGGCGATGCTCGCCGTGGCCAACAATGTCGGTAAACACCCACCAGGGCTTGAGTTCATGTTGTTTAGCTTGGGCGGTGCGCTGGTGCTGTTAGCGCTGGCGTTAGCCGGAGGCACCAAAGCTGCAAAGGCACTTTTGCCGCTGACGATAGTCGGTTCAGATGCCCTTAAAGCGTTTATTTTTCATATTGTGATGATTTTTTTGGTGCTGCGCTTTTTGCTAGAAGGCGAAGGAATGTATAGCTATCCACAGGCGCTTGGCATTGGCGGGCTGTTGATAGTTGGCGCCGCCGCGTGGATTTGGTTAACTCGCTGGATGGCGGCCCATCGTTAAGCGCGATTAATAATTTAGGGAGCTTATGGTTTGCGATACTGGATAAAACGCGGACTGGTCGCGGTAGCGTTGATGTTGGCTCTACCTGCTTATGCAAACAGTGACGAGACAAACGGGTACGATGCTCATTGGTACTACGAGGTAGATAAAAAGAGCCCCTGGCAGGGCGATTTAACGGTGCGCTTGAAGGCTATCGAAGGCGTCTTTGAGGGCGAGCTCGGCGTTTATGTACAAAACCTTGCCAATGGCGAAGCGTTTTCCTGGCGTGCCGATGCCCCTTGGTATTTAGCCTCGCTGATTAAAATACCGGTGGCGGCGCAAGTGCTGGCCGAACGTCAGGCAGGCACCCTGACGCTGGATGAGCGGCTAACGCTTGCCCAGAGTGACTTTGTCGATGGCGCGGGCCCCACCAATTGGCACGACCCCGGTACGCCTATCTCCATCCGTTACTTGATGGAGCAGATGATCACCGTCAGCGATAACACCGCTACCGATATGTTGATTGATCGAGTGGGGCTGGATGCCGTCAACGAGCGCGCTCGTACCATGATCGCGGCAAGCGGCGGCAACCCTGACGAGATCGGGCCTATCTCAAAATTGGTCGGTGTGCGCCAGGGTGTTTATGGCGAGCTTCACCCTGATGCGCGCGCGCTTGGTGGAATGGATTTTATCGCTCTGCGCCAGCATGCGGTAAGCCAGCGTGCTCAGGCGTTGGCCCGCGCGCTAGGCGTTAGCACAGAATTTTTCACCCAGCCTGATTACGATCACGCCTTTGATGCCTATGAAGCCACCGGCGAAAACGTGGGCACCTTACGCGCCTTTGGCGACCTTCTAGCTAGCCTGCACGGCGGCATGAATGACTTAAGCGCCGAGCAGCGGCAAACGCTGTTAGCGGTGATGCAGCGAACCAGTTCTGGCAAGCGGCGTCTTAAAGCGGGTCTGGGCAGCGGCGTAAGCTTCGCCCATAAAACCGGCACTCAGCAGCGGCGCAGTTGCGATGCCGGTATTGCCAAGCGTGACAACGTTGAGAAAACCACCGAAGGGCCGTGGGTGATCGTTAGCTGTGCTCGCGGGCCAGTGGCGGTAAGCGCTCACGAACGCGCCTTGGCCAGTGTCGGTGAAGCGTTGCGTTATAGCGGAGCCCTGGGTAAGCCGTGGTAAACTACTGCCCCGAATGATTCTCAGAACCTACTTAGTCAGGAGCAATTGATGACACAAGCCAGCGCCCGCCACATTCTAGTCAGCAGCGAAGAGCAGTGCCTAGCACTCAAGAAAGAAATCGAAAACGGCCGTGATTTTGCTGAAGTCGCCAAAGAGCACTCCAGCTGCCCCTCCAGCCGCCAAGGCGGCGACCTCGGCAGCTTTGGCCCCGGTCAAATGGTGCCTGAGTTCGATAAGGTCGTCTTCAATGACGAGGTCGGCCAAGTGCACGGCCCGGTGAAAACCCAGTTTGGTTATCACCTGCTAGAAATCACCAGCCGCACTTAACTTTTCCTAACCAAACGCTCTTAATTTCGCCTAAAAGGCCGTCAAGCACCGCGGTTGTTCAATCGCGGTGTGAGGAGTACGCCTTGAACGACCCGATTATTACCATTAATGCCCTGAACAAAACCTACGAAGGTGGCTTTCAGGCGTTAACCCACATTGATTTAACCATTCAGCGCGGTGAAATCTTTGCCCTGCTTGGCCCCAATGGGGCAGGAAAAACGACGCTGATCAGCGTGGTCTGCGGGTTGGTCAATCCTACAGCCGGTCATGTGCTGGTGGATGGGTTCGATAATATTACCCACTACCGCCAGGCCCGTGAACGCATTGGATTGGTGCCCCAAGAGCTGACCAACGAAGCGTTTGAAACCGTCTGGAACACCGTCAGTTTCAGCCGTGGTCTGTTTGGCAAAGCGCCTAATCCGGCCCATATCGAGAAAGTGCTTAAATCGCTGGCGCTCTGGGATAAGCGCAACAACCGGCTAATGACGCTCTCGGGCGGCATGAAACGCCGTGTGCTGATCGCCAAAGCGCTCTCCCATGAGCCGCGCATTCTGTTTCTGGATGAGCCCACCGCCGGGGTCGACGTTGAACTGCGCCGCGAGATGTGGGACGTCGTGCGCCAACTGCGCGATAACGGCGTGACGATCATATTGACCACCCACTACATCGAAGAAGCCGAAGAGATGGCCGACCGCATCGGCGTCATTAATCGTGGTGAACTGGTGTTGGTGGAAGAGAAAGCCGCCTTGATGAGCAAATTAGGCAGCAAGCAGCTAATACTGAACTTGCACAGTCCGCTGACAGAGATACCTGCGAACCTACAACGCTTTGAGCTAAGCTTAGCCGCTGAAGGGTTTGAGTTGATCTATACCTACGATGGCAGCCAGGAAGAGGACGGTCACGCGATTTCAGAGTTTTTAACTGCGCTGGAGCGGGAAGGGATCACTTTTAAAGATCTCAATACTCGGCAAAGCTCGCTTGAAGATATTTTTGTCGATTTGGTTAAGGAGCGCGCATGAACCTTCATCCCGTTCGCGCCATCTATATGGCCGAAATGGCCCGTACGCGCCGTACGTTACTGCAGAGCATTGTCTCGCCTGTCATCTCCACATCGCTCTATTTTGTGGTGTTCGGTGCCGCGATCGGCTCGCGGATCAGTGAGGTCAATGGGGTTAGCTACGGCGCCTTTATCGTGCCGGGTCTGATTATGCTAATGCTGCTGACGCAAAGCGTTTCCAACGCCTCCTTCGGTATCTTTTTCCCGAAGTTTTCCGGCAGTATTTATGAGCTGCTTTCAGCGCCTATTTCACATTTAGAGATAGTGATTGGCTACGTGGGCGCGGCAGCTTCAAAATCGATCTTGCTGGGGCTGATTATCCTGGCGACCTCAAACTTCTTTGTGCCGCTGGAGATTGCTCATCCATTTTGGATGCTTTTCTTCCTGGTGCTAACGGCGGTCACCTTTAGCCTGCTCGGCTTTATCATTGGTATATGGGCGGATGGCTTTGACCGGCTACAGCTGGTGCCGCTGCTGGTGATCACGCCGCTGACCTTTTTGGGCGGCAGCTTCTACTCTATTGATATGCTGCCGCCGTTTTGGCAAACCATCACCTTAGCCAATCCTGTGGTGTACCTAGTGAGCGGCTTTCGCTGGAGCTTTTACGGTATTAGCGATGTTAGCCTAGCGGCCAGCGTTGGCATGATCACCCTGTTCCTGGTCGCTTGCTTGGCCACGATTGGCTGGATTTTCCGCACCGGCTATCGCCTTAAACCGTAAGCTCGGCCGTTATTTCTCTCTTTAAACCAGGATGTTAGTCAACTCTTATGCCGCTACTGCAGAGTATTGTGCACCGCCTTGATCCCACGCTGGACGGTGAGCGCCTAACCCTAACCGCCGCCCCGCAATCGGAACAGGCGGCGCCCAGCGATGATCCGGTGATGGCGGGCCTAGTCGGTGCGCTGAACGACACCTACAACACCAAGCCCAAAGGCTGGGGGCGCTTTGCCGACGAGGGCGAATCAGCAGGGCCGCTTGCGGTGTGGCTGCGTGCTTATCTTGCCGATGAACAGAGCTTTGCTGAGCTTTCTGTGGCACTGGCCGAACGGCTGGCCAAGCAGCTTCAAGAGCAGTTGTCAGTCAGTGGTTACCTAGTGATCAGCCACCAGCGCCAGGGCGATACGGAAACCCTGTTGATAGCCTTGGTGCACCAGCGCGAAGGTATTGGCATTAATTCGGAGCACCACGCGGTGCCCGCGGCCCAGCTCAATACCAGCCAGCTTACGCTGGCGGCGCGCATCAATCTTACCCAGTGGCAGAGCGATGCCCCGAGTGCGCAGTATGTCTCGTTCCTAAAAGATCGCGGCGGCAAAAAACTCGCCGAGGGCTTGGTTGCCTTACTGGGCATGGAAGAGGGCGTTGATGCCCCGGCGGAAACCCGCACGCTACTAAAAGCGTTTAGCGACTATGTCGAGAAAGAGGATTACGACGACGAAGTGAGCCGTGAAAAAACCGACACGCTAGTGGACTACGCCAATGAACAGCTGCGCCGTGGCGAGCCGATGACCCTGGAAGAACTTTCCGGCTTGGTCAACGAACAGCAGCCCAAAGCGTTTTATGAGCATATCCGCAACGCCGATTACGGGCTCTCGCCGGAAATCCCCCCCGATAAGCGCACCTTGAGCCAATTTCGCCGCTTCACCGGGCGTGCGGGCGGCGTCTCGATTAGTTTTGACTCCCACCTGCTTGGTTCAAGCATTGAGTACGATGCTGCCCAGGATCGCTTGATCATTAAGCAAGTGCCCAAGCAATTAAGAGAGCAGCTCACCAAGCAGGATTGAGGTAAGGATATCTAGCCAGAAGAGCTCTATGCTAGATTCGAGTAGTTGAAATAGGAGCTTGCATGAGCGAAGCGGATACCTCCCGACCCGCCGACCACGACAGCCCTTGGAAGATGGCGCTGGAAGGGTACTTCCAAGAGTTTTTGGCGCTATTGTTCCCAGCCATTCATGAACAAGTGGATTGGGCGAAAGGCTTTAGCTTTCTCGATAAGGAGCTACAGCAGATCACGGCGGATGCCAACAGTGGTAGGCGTTACGCTGATAAGCTGATCAAGGTCTATGCACAAGATGGCAGCGAGACTTGGGTGCTGATCCACGTTGAAGTGCAGGGAGAGCCGGAGGAGGCTTTTGCTGAGCGAATGTACACCTATCAGTACCGGCTCCGTGACCGCTACGGGGTGGACGTGGTGAGCCTGGCGGTGCTGGCTGATACCCGCGATAGCTTCCGACCCACTACTTTCCGCTATCAGCGTTGGGGGTGCGAGCTGATCTTTACCTTCCCCACGGCTAAACTGATTGATTGGGAAGCTCGCTGGACGGAGCTGGAAACCAGCGACAATGTCTTTGCGCTGGTGGTGATGGCCCAGATCTACGCCAAGCGATTGAAGGACGGCGCTACGCGCAAAGATGTCAAGATTGCTCTCATTCGGCTGCTGTATGAACGGGGCTACAGCCGTGAACAGATTGTACGGTTGTTCAATATTATCGACTGGATGCTCCAGCTACCGAGAGCACTGGAGTCCGAGTTTGTCCAGGCGGTCTACGCCATACAGGAGGAAAAACACATGCCTTATGTCAACACTGTTGAGCGCTTTGAGCGAGAGAAAGAGCGTCAAGAAGGGCGTCATGAAGGAGTGGAAGGAACGTTGCGTAAGCAAATCGCCTTAAAGTTTGGCGAGATGCCCGATTGGGCAGATCAGCGCCTAACATTGGCTTCAGACGCACAGCTAGATGAATGGGTAGTGCAGATTCTGACGGCAGATAGCTTGGAAGTTCTGCTTGATCAGCACTAACCATGCTAAATGGAGACCCCAATGCTGAATGCCATTAGTGATTTTTTCCAGCGCACGCTGGCGCAACCTGAACAGCGTGAAAACCAAACGCTGACGCTGGAGCTTGCCACCGCCGCGCTGCTGTGTGAAATCGTCCGCGCTGATTACGACACCACCGACGAAGAGCTGGCCACACTGCGCAGCATGCTAATTGAGCGCTACCGACTAAGCGAAAGCGATGTAGAAGAGCTAATGTCGCTTGCTCAGGCGGAAGTAGATGAGGCCGTTGATCACTACCAGTTCGTTAGCCTGATTAAAGAGCACTATAACTACGGCCAGCGCTGTGAGCTGGTGGCACAAATGTGGCAACTGGCTTGGGCCGACGGCAATGTTGACCCGCTAGAAGAGCACCGCATTCGCCGCCTCGCGGATTTGCTACATGTCAGCCACAGTGATTTTATCCGCACCAAACTGCACGTAGAGGAGCGCAATAACCACGATGCATAACCGCAATGAAGACTCGAATTTAATGGACCTAATTGACTCAATAGAGAACATGGAGCAGGACGCTCCTCGAATCAGCGTTGATGATGTGGTTTATGCCGTAGGTCGGCGCTCGTTTGGGCCGCTCCTGCTGGTGGCTGGCTTAATTACCCTGACGCCGATTATTGGCGATATACCCGGTATGCCCACGCTGATGGCCGCGCTGGTGTTGCTGGTGTCAGTGCAATTATTAGCGGGTAGTGAAACGTTTTGGCTGCCTAAATGGCTATTAAAGCGCTCAATTTCGCGCCAAAAGTTTGATAAAGGCATTCATTACATGAAAAAGCCCGCCCGCTGGGTGGACGGGCTGCTGAAGGTTCGTCTGCCGTGGCTGACCGGGTATATCGGTATCCGCGTAACGGCGGTTGTGTGCCTGCTTATCGCACTCGCCATGCCGCCCATGGAGTTTATTCCCTTTTCAGCCAACGGCGCGGGGCTGGCGCTGTCGTTGCTGGGGCTAGGCTTGGTTGCCCGCGATGGGGTGGCGCTGTTGCTGGGGTTTGCGCTGTTTGGCGCTACCTGCGCCTTTATCGCGATGAATCTGTTATAAATTGAAGCGTTTTATTGTGTCCGGCGTTTAACCGGGAGCTACTGCGGGTCTTGCGCCAATAGCTCCTCCACCAGCCCATTCAGCCGCTGCTGGAACTGCCCGCCCGGCGAGGGTGGGTTGGGGTCTGAGGTGATCACGACTGTCATTTCACGCTCGGGAATAACAAACAGCGCTTGACCACCATAGCCGCGCCCGTAGTAAACATCTTCCCCCGCCAACTGGGTAATAAACCAACCGAAGCCATATCCGTCGCCGGTCCAGCGAGAGGTGCCGCGGGGCTGCCACGATGTTTCTACCCAGCCTTCCGGCAGAACCCGCTGCTCATTTCCAGACTCATCAATGACTAACCCATTGTTGCGATATAGCTCACCCACCTCAATCAGTGCGCGTGGAGAAAGCTGCATATCATTACCGCCAAAATAGATGCCTTGCGGGTCGCGCAGCCAAGGGCGGATAGTGATATTGAGCGGGTCGCCCAGCAGGCGTTGTGCAAGCGCATGGGTCGTCTCGCCGCTGGCATGGGTAAGCGCGGCGGAAAGCAGATGGCTGGTGCCGGTTGAATAGAGCATTTCCCCGCCGGGTTCATCCACAAAAGGGCGAGTAATGGCATCGTTAACCCAGTTGTCACTGGCTACCCAAGCGCCATAGTGACTGCCGGAGGTGCGCTCAAGCCCCGCTTGCAGTGCGAGTAGATGGGCCACCGTGATCTCGCTGACTTTTGGATCAACACCGCTAGGAAGATGCTCACCAAACAAATCCACCATGGGCTGCTCGACGGAGTCGATAATATCCGCCTCAATCGCCGCACCAGTGATCGCTGCCAGCACGGTTTTGGACAGCGATTTAATATTGGCAGGCGATGCCACACCCGGCCCACCTTGATGATGCTCATGGATAATCTCTCCATCGTAGGCCACTACCAGGCTGTGAATGCGTTCAAGCAGGCTGGTTTGTTGGTCTAGTGCCTGAAGTGCTGTTGCTGATGGTTTATTTGCTGCTGCGGCAGAAGTAGCGAACAACGACATAACAGCAAACGAAACAAGTAAAGCAGTAACGCGCATCGCAATACCTTCAGTAATAAGTGGCAAGGGTTCGAGGCTAAGAAGCCGAAGAGGTTCCGCAACAGATAGCCGCGAGCATTAAGGTTAGGTGGTACTTTCTGCGCCTGTGACTGGAACTGAATATTTATATGAATGGCTCATTTTTGAGCTTTTATAGCCAATTTTAGTATATAGTAGTTTATAAATGACCCTTTATTTAGAGAGCTATTATGGCCCTGATTCACTCTCTGCTTGCTCCTGGCGAACTGGCCCAGCAGGTCGGTGCCAACGCACGGGCAACCCGATTGGCGCAGAACCTTTCCCGTAGAACTTTGGCGCAGATGGCGGGTGTTTCCGAGTCCACTATTAAACGATTCGAGTCTCATGGGCAAATAACCCTAGAAGGACTTGTGCTCATTGCCACGGCACTGGGCGCAACAGGTCAAATTGCCGAACTATTCAAGCATGAACACCCAGTATCCCTTGAAGAAATCAAACGGACAGGTCGCACCCGGGGGCGAAAATGAAGCGGATCAACACCGTAGAGGTGCTGCTAGCAGGTAACCCAGTAGGGGAACTGGTCGCTAGTCGACAGGGGATCTACTTTGCCTATTACCCCCAGTGGGTGGCGGAAGGCTTCAATTTGTCGCCCTTGAATATGGATTTTACTACTCAACCACAAAAGGCGGCCGATCCACTTCTTTTTGCTGGTCTGCCGGGGGCATTTGCTGACTCGCTGCCAGATGGTTGGGGAATGCTGCTCATGGATCGTTATTTTCTTGCCGAATATGAAAAAGACCGGAGAGACATTTCTCCTCTTGACCGGTTGGCTTACATGGCCGACAGGGGAATGGGAGCGCTAGAGTATCGCCCCGTTCTCGAGCGTACCGTCGATGAAGACAATATCGACTTGGAACAACTTTATCAGGCCTCTCATGCTGTCTATGAAGGTGAGACTTCCTCCACTCTGGATGTCCTAAGGTTGGCTGGTGGTTCTCCGGCCGGTGCCCGGCCCAAGGTTGTCGTCGCTTTATCTCCTAATGGACGTCATTGCAGTACCTCTTTCAAAGACCTTTCGGCGGGCTACCAGCACTGGCTAGTGAAATTTCGTGCACCAACCGAGCATCGGGACACTGGTGCCATTGAGTACGCTTATTCAGTGTTGGCAGAGCTTGCTGGGGTGAAAATGGCTGCGAGTAGGCTGATTGAGATCAGCTCTGCAACGGGCATCGAACGTTTCTTTTCCGCTCAGCGTTTTGATCGCAATGGTAATAGCAAAATTCACATGATGACGGCTAGCGGTATTCTCTATGCTGATTACAGCGCTCCATCGCTGGACTATTCAGACCTATTGAAGGCAACTAATGCGTTCACCCGTCATTCAGAAGACGTTGAGCGAATGGCGAGGCTGATGGTGTTCAATGCCCTAACCCACAACCACGATGACCACGCAAAGAACTTCGCTTTTTTGCATGATCAGGGGCGGTGGAAATTGGCGCCAGCTTATGACCTTACTTATGCCCCTGTTCGGGGTTATGCCGATGAACACACCACCTCTATCAGCGGTGCAGGTGTGGCTACCCGGAAGAAGCTAAAACAGGTGTGCGCACCCTTTCGGTACTTAGATCCGGATCTCTACATTGAGCAAACCCTTGATGCCCTTGCTGGGTGGCCGACCCTTTGTCATGAATTAGAGATCGATAACCAGCAGCAGACGCTTATTCAGCGCGCCTTTGACGAAAAATACCAACGCCTTGGATAGCACAAGAGTAGTCACTTTCGACTAGAGGGAGGCAGTGGAATTACGCAAAACAAGAAAAAGCCTGCTAGGATGGGGGTGTTGGCTCATGGGTAAGCAACCCTTTGATTTTACCTAAAACGCAATAAGCAAGGAGTGCCCTATGCGTAATATTATCTACATTATTGGCCTGATCGTCGTTGTGCTGTTCATTCTGTCAATGCTTGGCCTGCGCTAAGCCCCAAGCAATAAGCCAAGCAAAAAACCGCCCACAAGCGAAAGCTGTGGGCGGTTTTTTATGCGCAATCAGCAGCACCCTGACCAAACATATCAAACATCAGCTCGCGGCCAAGGCTGGTCAATACAAAGCGGCCATACTCATTAAAAGTGGCGGCTTCGCTCGTTTCCATCACTTGCTGGCAGGTCGCCCAGGTGGGCGCAGCTGCGCTAAGCGCGACAAGCTCGCGTTGGGCTAAGCCGCGCTGGGGCAGCGTAATGGTTTCTAGCACATGGCCGTGGTCGTAAAGCAGTTCAGCGGCAATCGACAAACATTGGCGAAGGCTGCGTTGAACGTTCGCAGCGGTTGGCAGCCCACGAGACGCTTGGAGAGGGCGTTCAGTTGCCAGCTCGGGAAGACTAAGCTCTAAAGACATTAGTTCTGGAGGCATCGAATGATCTCCTGCGGTCAGCCCAATAGGGGCGTGTTGCAGCGCATTATAGACTAAGGGCGATGTTAGACCAAGGTCTATAATCTACGGCAGCAGTCGTGCGCTAGCGCTCATCAACCGCAAGCCGATGTGCTACGCTCGCTGCCACGTATCTTATCGAGTCAATGTGTCATGCATATCAGTGTATTCGGAACCGGTTATGTCGGCCTTGTCGCGGGCGCTTGTTTAGCCGATGTGGGCCATCAAGTTACCTGTATGGATGTTAATGCCGAGCGGATTGCGCAGCTTAATGCGGGCGACGTACCGATTTTTGAGCCAGGGCTTAGCACTATCGTTACCCACAACGTAGCCGCAGGGCGCTTACGCTTTACAACCGATGCGGCTCAAGCCGTAGCGGAGGGCGAGTTGTTATTTATCGCCGTGGGAACACCGCCCGATGAAGACGGCAGTGCCGACCTGCGCTATGTGTTAGAAGTGGCGCGCACCATTGGCCAGCATATGGATAGCTACAAGCTGGTGATTGATAAATCGACCGTGCCGGTGGGAACCGCCGAAAAAGTCCACGCCGCTATTAGCGAGGTTCTTGAACAGCGCGGCGTCTCTCACGCCTTTGACGTTTGCTCCAACCCGGAGTTTATGAAAGAAGGAGCGGCGATTGAAGATTTTACCCGTGGCGCACGCATTATTGTCGGCACGGAAAGCGAGCGGGTGAAAGCGCGGATGCAAGAGTGCTATGCCCCCTACAATCGCAACCACGAAAAACTGATGTTTATGAGCGTGCGGGCCGCCGAGCTGACCAAATACGCGGCCAACGCCATGCTCGCCACCAAAATTAGCTTTATGAACGAGATCGCCAACCTTGCTGAACGGCTGGAAGTCGATGTCGAAGACGTACGCCGGGGCATTGGCAGCGACCCACGTATTGGCTACCACTTTATTTACCCAGGCTGTGGCTACGGCGGCTCCTGCTTCCCCAAAGATGTGCAGGCGTTAGAGCGTGCCGCGCGCCAGTTAGGCTATACGCCGGAACTGCTCAGCGCCGTCGAAGCGGTTAATTTGCGCCAAAAGCAGACCCTATTCACAAAACTGCAAGACAACCTAGGCAATCTAAGTGGCAAGACCATCGCGGTGTGGGGCTTGGCGTTTAAACCCAACACCGATGATATGCGCGAAGCCCCAAGCCGCACCTTAATGGAAGCGCTCTGGCAAGCGGGCGCGAAGGTGCAAGCGTTTGACCCAGAAGCAATGGCCGAATGCCGCCGCATTTATGGCGAACGGGATGACCTGATGCTAGCGGGTGACCGGATTCAAGCCGTGAAAGGCGCCGATGCCCTGGTGATTTGCACCGAGTGGAAAGAGTTTCGCAGTGTCGACTTCACTTGGCTAGCCGAGCAGCTAGCCGACAACGTCGTTATCGATGGGCGTAATTTGTACACGCCTGACGCCGTTCAAGAGGCAGGGCTGCGTTACATTGGGGTAGGGCGTAGAAGCCGTGACTAGGCGGCTAACGTGAAATTAAGAGAAAGTGCTACACCTTCGGTTACTTTTTGACACGCAACAAAAGCGACAAATCCTTAAGTTAGATGTTAAATGGCCGAAAGATTAGTTAACACATTGATGAGTTTCTGCATGGGCAGTAAAAGCATTAGCGTCACGACGTTATAAAAAAGGACGGTACAGCATGGCTTCCATTTCATCACTCGGTATTGGCTCAGGCCTCGACCTCAACGGCTTATTGGATCAGTTGCAAGACGCCGAACGCGAGAAACTTGAGCCCATTGAGCGGCAACTGGAAACCCAGGACACCAAAATTTCTGCCTACGGCCAGCTGCAAAGCGCGCTTTCAGCGTTTCAAGATTCTGCTGATGCGCTCAATGACAGCGCACTTTACGAGAGCCTTTCGACCAACGTGGGTGGAGAAGCGATCACCGCTACCGCCGATGCAGAAGCGCAGCCGGGCAGCTACAACGTAAGCGTTGAAACCCTGGCAACCCGCGGCACGCTTGCCTCTACCGGGGTGGACGCTGCCGATACGCCTATAATTGATGCAGATGCAGATCAAACACTGACCCTGACCTTTGCTGAAGTTAATGCTGAAGGTGAAAACCTCACTAAAGATATCACGCTAGCCGCAGGCAGCACCCTTGAGGAGGTTCGGGATACTATCAACGCCAGCGGAGATTCGGGCGTTACCGCTACTATTGTTAATGATGGCACCAACTTTCGCTTAGCGCTTAGCTCCAGCAATACCGGCGCCGATGCATCAATTAAAAACTTCAGTTTTGAGGGAGCTGCACCTTTCACCGCGGATACGGGTGAGACGCAACAGTTGGGCACTGACGCAGTGCTAAACGTTAACGGCATCGAAATCACCAGTCCTAATAATCAGGTCGAAGGCGCGATTCAAGGCGTAACGCTGAACCTTCAAGAAGAAGGCGACAGCACGGTTAAAATAGAGCAGGACACGCTCGCCGTACGCGAAGCCGTAACTAGCTTTGTGGATGCCTACAATGACCTGAAAGGCACCATGGGTGAGTTAACCAGTTTTGATGCTGAAACCGGTGCAGCGGGCGAATTGCTAGGCGATAGCGCCGTACGTACCGTTGAATCACGCATGCGTAGTGTGCTCAGCGGTGGTGTGGAAGGTGAGTTTTCGATGCTCAGTGATATCGGCATTTCACTGCAGACGGATGGCACGTTAGAAATCGATTCTGACGAACTTGATAACGCTATTTCCAGTAATCAAGACGCGCTGTCAGCCTTTTTCGTTGGTAGCTCCGATGAAACCGGTATGGCGGGGCAGGTTAATACGATGGTTGAGCAATTGCTCAGCACCAACGGGACTGTTACTGGGGCGATAACGGGGGCGGAAAATCGCTCAGAATCGCTTGTTGAACGTTACACCCGCACGGAGCAATCCATTGATCAAACCATCTCGCGTTACCGCACGCAATTTGGTCAGTTGGATGGAATTATTGCGCAAATGAACCAAACGAGCAGCTACCTCACTCAGCAGTTTGATGCCTTAGACGCCCAGCTAGGTCGTGATTGATATTGAACGCTAGGAATTGACTTTTCTGACGCCTGCGTAAGCAGGCGTTTTTGTTGATAAAAACAAAATAGCCCGGCTAGCGGAAGAAAAAGCGCTAAAGTTGCCCTCTGTTCAGTCGATAAGGTTACTATCAACTTACAAGCGCCCAAGGATGCGCTTCTCTATTTTGGTTTAGCCTTTTCACTGAGGAACACCCAGTATGGCGACAATAACCTCCCTTGGCGTTGGTTCGGGTCTTGACCTGACCGGCCTGTTGGATCAACTACAAGAAGCCGAACGCGGCAAGCTCGCCCCCATCACGCTTCAAAAAGAGCAGCAGCAGGCCAAAATCTCCGCTTACGGCCAACTCCAAACCTCGTTGAACTCCTTTCAAGACTCCTTGGAGAAGATTAACGACCCCAAACTTTACCAAAGCCTTTCCGCTAATGTACGTGGTGATGGTATTACCGCCACCACCACCGCGAGTGCACTGCCGGGCAGCTATCGAGTAGAAGTCAGCCAACTGGCGACCTCTGGCACGCTAGCCTCCGCGCGTGTAACTACCAACGACCAACCGCTTGACCTGCAAGGCGCTACTACGCTCAAACTCAATTTTGGTGAACTTGGCGCGGACGGGACGGTAGAGATTGATATAGCCGCTAACAGCTCATTAAATGATATCCGTGATGCCATTAACGCCCATAAAGAATCCGGTGTTAATGCGACTATTATCAATGACGGGGAGGGCTACCGGTTAGCGCTAAGCTCTAAAGCAACGGGTGTTGATGCTTCTATTCATAGTTTTAGCTTTGTAGACGCCGCAGATGCGCCCGTCACCGGCCCATTCGGTGAGGCGGCAGAAGTAGGTGCCAAGCAACAAGGGCAAGATGCCGCGTTAACCGTTAATGGCATCGCTATTACAAGCGCCAAGAACCAGATCGAAGGCGCGATTCAAGGTGTTACCCTGAACCTTGGCGAACTCAGCATTGCTGAGGGCGAAACCGCCACCAGTACAGTCACGGTAGAACGTGACACACTAAAGCAGCGCGAAGCGATCAACGGTTTTGTCAAAGCGTTTAACGATTTAAAAGGCACCATCGGCACGTTGACGGCCTTTGACGCCGAAAGCGACACCGTGGGCAAGCTGTTAGGCGACAGCACAGTGCGCACGATTGAATCACGCCTGCGCAGCGTACTCACCGGTGGTGTAGAAGGTGGCGAACTTTCTACCTTGAGCCAGCTAGGTATTTCACTCCAGCGTGACGGCACGTTAGAAGTCGACGACGACAAACTTAGCGATCTGGTGGCCAATAACCCCCAAGCGCTCAGCGACTTCTTTGCCGGGGCAGATGATGCGGGTGGCTTGGCGGGCAAGTTAGGTGCCTCCGTCGAACAGATGCTGGGAAATAACGGCGTGCTGAAAGGCGCCATTACCGGCGCAGAAAACCGCGTTAAAAGCCTCGATACCCGCTATGAGCGCATGGAAAAAAGTATTGAAGGCACCATTTCCCGTTACCGCAGCCAGTTTAGTCAACTGGATGTGATGATCGCGCAAATGAACAGCACAAGCTCCTACCTTACACAGCAGTTCGATGCCCTTGATGCCCAGTTGGGCCGCGACTAAGCATTCCGCCAGCCCGATTTAAGATGCAGATGCAATTTTCTTCGTTATAAAAATGACCGCTTAATGTATTACGTCTCACAAAAGCAGCGCTTAGCGCTGCTTATGCCTTTGCAGCCTAGAATGAAGCTGTATTCAGGAGTGGCTGTGCCATCGCGCAGTGAAGCAACCCCACACTTTCGGTGCCTCCTAGCCTAAGCATGAAAACCCTCACCTTTCAGTTACCTACTTTTACATCTTTTTTTACGACTTTCCCTAAAGATTCTCCTCGCGGTGCCGTTAATTAATATAACGGCACAAACAGTGGCCGAAAGCAAGGAGTCTCACACCATGTCAGTGATCAATACCAACATCACATCCATGATCGGCCAGCAAAATGATTTGGCGACTTCTATGGAACGTCTGTCCTCTGGCCTGCGTATCAATAGTGCCAATGACGGTATCTCCGTTGCCCAAACGACTGAAGGTGCCCTGAACCAGGTTAATGATAACTTACTGTTCAAGCGCAAAACGATACTAACTCCGAGAAAGATTTAACCTCTATCCAGGCGGAAATCAATCGTATTTCTGAAGATCGTGAGTTTAACATTCAAGTTGGCGCTAACGATGGGGAGACCATCACAGTTAACTTGCAAGAAATCAATCGCGAAACCTTAGGTCTTCAAGGTTTCAATATCGACGGTGCTTCTTCTGACAACGCAAAAGCAGGTAGTAGTATTGCTGACTGAAAATGCTGCGCTTACCGGATCTCAAGTACTTGGTGAGTTAGCTTCAGGTGATACGGTTACTTTTGCTGGTGAAACTCCTTTTGGTGTTGCCGCTACCGGTAATACTTACACTTCTGATGGTGAAGGTGGATTTACTTACGCTACCACCGTTGCAACTGGTAGCTCAGCTGATATATCTGCTGCCATCGTTCCGAGTACTGGCTCTATCAGCGCCACCTATGAATTAGATGGTGGTAATACGATCGATAGTGAGGGTACTATCACTGTTTATTACCGACACTGGTGAGCTTTCAGAAAACAGTAATGGCGGTACCGCTGCGACTGTCGATAATTTGATGGCCAAACTCGACACCGATGCGACCAATAACTTATCAAATGCCAGCCTAACATTGGAAGATGGTACAACTTTTACTGGTACTGATACCGCTGCTATTAGTGCAGTCACTGATGCTCAATCAGGTTTTGGTACAGATCTTGAAATCGCTGGTGAGAATGCTGTTACTACTGATGGTACAACACAAGCTTATCAAGATGGTGAAGCAGCAGCCGGTACTTTTGCTGCCACAACTGCTGCAAGCTTTGAAACAGAGCTTTATGTAGGTGAAGATGGCACTGTGACCGATAGCGAAACTGGTAATGGCGCTACCCTGTTTGTTACCGACTCTGGTGACCTAACCTTCGAAGAAGTTAACGAAGATGGCCGTACAGCTGATCCGCTGGCAACTTTAGATAGTGCGTTGAGCCAAGTAGATGTTCTGCGCTCTGATTTGGGTGCGATTCAGAACCGTTTTGAGTCTGCTAAGTGCCTATTCAAAATTAATCGCGTGATCAGTTCCGTAACCACCGAGTAAGCGGTGTACCTCTTCATGTAGACGTTCAAACGAGAGATAGGCACTCAAGGGCAGCCAGGTGTACTTCAT